>JAUNJX010000091.1 GCA_030533005.1 Clostridia bacterium
TGCCGTCTGCGTCTGTGATGAAAAGCCGGGGGATGCCCATGCCGCGCAGAATGAAGCAGGCGACGATGGCGCCGGGTATGATAACGTCGTGCCGTTTTGTGAGAAGCGGATGCGCGGCTCTGGCGTCGCCCATGGCGATAAGCCGATCGATAAGCGCCTCGATATCCGAAAGGGTGAGCGAAGCGTTGCCGACCTTGTCCGCGTCATAAGCGTCAAGCCCCAGCTGCAGCGCCGCCAACGTCGTTAGCGTGCCGCCCGCGCCCGCCCAGCGGGGGACTAGCAGGCGGGGGAAACGGAAAAGCGATTTGCAGCGCGCTTCGATCGCGTCGCGGGTCTGCAATTCCGCCGCCCGCACGCAGCCGATGGGCCAGCTTTGCGCAAAGCCGTCCGTGACGATCTGCGCGCTGCCGCCGCCGATATCCACCAATCCCTGCGCGCCCGCGCCCAAAAGGGCATAGCGCGCTTCCTCCTCGCCCGTGAGCACATCGACGCTGACGCCGCACGCGTCGCGCACCGCTTGAAGAAATTCCTCCCGGTTATCCGCGTCCCGCACGGCGCTGGTGGCGTAGGCATACGCTTCGCCGCCCGCGTCCCTGGCCGCTTTTACAAAATCGGCGATGGCCTTCACGCTTGCCTCTATGCAGGCGGGGGCAAGGCGGCCGGTCTTATCCAAGCCTGTCGCAAGGCGCGTAGTAACAAGGCGTTTTCCATGGAAAACGCCTTGATGATCAACCTGCATGGAGCGTATGGAATTACTGCCGATATCGATGATGGTGCACATCAGTCACCGATGACGAATTTCACGTCATTCTCCTGCACATATCCGAGCTTTTCCCGGGCGTACTGTATGCGATAGGCTTCGCTCTGCGCGTATTCGATCATGTATTCGATACGCTGCTTTTCGCTTTGCAGATACGCGTATTCCTCCTGCAAGGCGGCGACCTCCTGCTCGATCTCCAAGGATTTTTGCTCTTGGGAAACAAAAACAGCGCACGCAACAATAACGCACACCAAAGTGAGCATCAGGAAAAACTTGGGCGTCGTTTTCTTGTGCGTCTGTGTAGCCATGAAGCGGAACCGCTTTCTGGACACACCTGTCCAACATATTGTGGTCTATTCTTATTATGATACAAAAGCTGTGGATACGCAACCACTTTATTTTGAACAAATTTTGAATAGGCGCCGCGCGATGGCACGAAACAGGTGCGAGGGCAGGCGCAGATACAGATAGGCGCCAAGAAAAATCGCAAACAGCGCATACAGGCGAATGCGGCCGTCGTGAAGATAGAGAAGCGCCACGGCGCTCACGCAAAGGGCGAGAAGATAGAAAAGCGCGTCAAAAAACGCATCCACAAGGACGCTGCGAAAGGGAAAGCGAAGCAGCGACAATACATCATAAAGAACGCCGATCGCAAGACCTGCGATCAGGCACCCGCCAAAGACGGCGAAGGTCTCCGCCTGCGGCATGAGCATAGCTCAGCCAAATAGGCGGGAGAATAGCGTGCCGCGCTCCTCCGCCTGCGTATACTCCATGGCGATGATCTCCCCTTCCAGGAGCACCTGCCCATCCTCAAGATTCAGCTTGGTGATCCGAAGCGACGACCCTTCGATGCACAGCTCGCCCAGGTCGGTCAAAAGCCGTACCGCCTGTTCGTTAAAGCTGTCCACATCCCGTACGCCTGTAACGCTCATCAGCGTGCGCTCCTCGATATGTATGGCGTGGGCGCGGCGTATGCCGCCCTCGATGCTTCGCGGTTCCATCTGCGCGACCCCCTCCTTTTGTGCTCTGTCCCGGCGTGCCGGGCGGGCGTTCTTGTCCATTATATGCGTGCGTGCGCGGCCGCATGACCGGCGGCGGCAACCCCGGGTGTGAAACTCTTGTGACAACGCCTTATCATCTTGACAGAAACGACTTGCGGTCTTATTATATAAGTAGTGGAAGCGTGTCGTTGCGAATCCTTATCCGATCCATTATTGTTTATATTCTCCAACAACAGGGCATAATCATGGAAAAGAGCGGATCAAGAGCATTGCTATGTAGATTCGACGCTGCCATCGTATATGCAATTATATATGGATAGATCATTTTTCAACATAAGAAAGGGGTACTACTGTGACCAAGGAAATGCTTTTGGAAAAAAGCCTGAGCGATCTGCGGGAAATCGCCAAATTACAAGGCGTGAAGTCCGTGACCAAATATCGGAAAAACGAGTTGGTGGATCTGATCATGAACGGCGGCAAGGAACCGGCGGAAGCGTCCGCGCCTGAAACGCCCGCAATGGAAGCGCCAGCCGCGATCCCCGGCGCCGCGCC
>JAUNJX010000048.1 GCA_030533005.1 Clostridia bacterium
GGGCAAATTGACCGCAGGTGCGAAAATACGCAAAGTAATCGAATTCGTTCTTTTTCATCATCTATCTCCTCTTTGCAGTTAAAAGATCAGCATGAACAGCCGCGCCATGACAAAGCCCAGCAGCCCGCAGCCCGGGAAGGTCAGTATCCATGCCATGGTCATTTCCTTGACGATGCTCCAGTTTACGGCGCGCAGGCGCTTGGACGCGCCCACGCCCATGATGGCGGTGGTCTTGGTGTGGGTGGTGCTCACGGGGATGCCCGTCACGGAGGAAAGCAGCAAACAGCACGCCGCGCCAAGATCCGCCGCAAACCCCTGATACCCCTGCAATCGCACCATGTCCATGCCCACGGATTTGATGATGCGGTATCCCCCTATCGAGGTGCCAAGCGACATCACAAGGGAGCACAGCAGCATCAGCCAAAGGGGGATCGCAAAGCTCGTCACGCCCGCTTGTCCGTTTGCAAGGAAAATGCCAAGCAGGAATACGCTGATGAATTTCTGCCCGTCCTGCGCCCCGTGCATGAAGGCCATGCTCGCGCCGCCGAATATCTGCGCGCCTCTGAAAAAGGGCAGCGTCTTTTTCCTGTCCATGCCGCGGCACACCTTCTCGATCAGGCGCGTCGCGCCAAAGCCGGATCCAAAGCCCAACACGGTGGAGGCGGCAAGGCCGTAGAGCACCTTGACCCATTCGTTGAAATTGATGCCGTCCAGGCTTCCGTGCAGCGCGATGGCGGCGCCGGAAAGCCCCGCGATGAGCGCGTGGCTCTCGCTGGTGGGGATGCCAAAGCGCCACGCAGCCGTAGCCCACGTCACGATCGCAAAGAGCGCCGCGCAAAGGGCGATCACAGCCTCATTCGCGTTATTGCCAAAGTCCACCATGTTATAGATGGTCATGGCGACCTTGGAATTGATCATGGTCATGACCAATACGCCGAAGAAATTGCAGACGGCCGCCATGAGGATGGCGGCGGTGGGCGGCATGGCGCGCGTCGAAACACAGGTGGCGATGGCGTTGGGCGCGTCCGTCCAGCCGTTGACCAGCACCACGCCCAAGGTCAGCAGCGTTGTGATCAAAAGCGGCACGTTGCCCTGCAGCATCCCCAGGAATTCCATGAAGCTTACGCTCATTTACCCTTGTTCCCCTTTACAGTCCCATTCTTTCGTTATTTTATCATATCATTCGACGCGCTTCGCCGCCACCCTATTTTCATAACCCACGCGTTGCGTTTCCGTTAATATCCCCGCGCTCCCCGTTAAGAATCCGTAAGCATTTCCTTCTTCGCGTTGCGGTGTGAGGACGGCGATGTTATTTTATATAAGTACGGGTCTTTTTCGCCGCCTGTTGTATACAGGTATACCGACTCGTTGCAGTATATAGAACGGGAGGACACAGGATGGACGCATCAAAAGAGAAAAACCATCAGGCAAACGCCATCAAGCCCACGCTGGACGTCGATTCCTTTGAGGTAACGCAGGAGGAGGCGGCACAGCTGGAGGCTGCGGCGGTGCTGGAAAAATACGACAAGGAATCGGCATTCCGCAACCGTCTGCCCAAAAAGCTCAATATGCTCATCGGCGCGGTATTGATCGTATTTTCCCTGTTTCAGCTCTATTCTACCATCTTCACGCTGCCCGTGCAGCAGCTTCGACCCATCCATTTGGGCTTTGTGCTGTTCCTCGTATACCTGCTCTACCCCGCCAAACGGAATCTGAGCAAGGACAGCATCCCGTGGTATGATTGGGCGCTGGCGCTGCTCTCGCTGGGCTGCATGCTCTATCTTCCCTTTAATTATGCCTATCTCGTGCGCAACGTAGGCAATTTGAACCCCGTTGACGTGGGCGTGGGCGTCATGGGCATGCTGCTGCTGTTTGAGGCGTGCAGGCGGGTCGTCGGGCTTCCTATCCTCATCATCGTTTGCCTGTTCTTAGCCTACGCATTCTTCGGCAACCTCATCCCCGGCATCTACGGCATACGCCAAATGGGGCTGCGGCAGGTCATCACGCACATGTACTATACCACCAACGGCGTGTTCGGTACGCCCTTGGGCGTATCGGCCACGTTCATCTTCCTGTTCGTGCTCTTTGGCGCGTTTTTGGAAAAGACGGGCGTAGGCCGCCTGTTCATCGATATCGCCAACGCCCTCGCGGGCAAATATGTGGGCGGCCCCGCAAAGGTCGCGGTTATCGCCTCGGCGCTTGAGGGCACGGTCTCGGGAAGCTCGGTCGCCAACACCGTAGGCTCTGGCGCTTTCACCATCCCCGCCATGAAGCGGCTGGGGTATAAGCCGGAGTTTGCCGCCGCCGTGGAGGCAGCCGCGAGCACCGGCGGGCAGATCATGCCGCCCATCATGGGCGCCGCCGCCTTTTTGATGGCCGAAAGCACGGGCTTTGCTTACGCGCAGGTGGTTAAATCCGCCATCATTCCCGCCATTCTCTATTTTTCGGGCATCCTCATCTCGGTGCATCACGAGGCAAAAAAGATCGGCCTTCGCGGCATGCCGCCCGAGGAAATACCCAATCTCGGCGTGATCGTCAAGGAGCGCAGCTATCTGATGCTGGCGCTCGCGCTGATGATCTATATGCTAAGCAGCCGCGTGACCCCCTCTTATGCGGCGCTCGGCGCCATCCTCACCGCGCTTATGTCCTACAGCCTGCGCTGGTGGTCGCTGCTGCCCATCGCAGGCATGGTCGTATGCATGAACCTCAACATGGGCTTTACCGATTACGCGCCTTGGGCAATCCTTCTTTGGCTCATACTCTGCCCCATCGTCAACTGGAAGCGGGGGTCTGCGCTCAAGGATAAGCTTGGCTTTGACCCGACGGATATACTCGACGCGCTCAAGGTGGGCGCGCGCAGCGCCCTTTCCGTGGCCGTCGCCTGCGCGATGGCGGGCATCATCGTGGGCACCGTGACGCTCACCGGCCTTGGCTTGAAGATGGCAAACGGCCTTGCAAGCTTAGCGGGCAACAACATCTATCTTCTGATGTTCTTTACCATGCTTGCAAGCATCGTCTTGGGCATGGGGGTTCCCACCACGGCCAATTACCTCATCACCTCCACCATCTGCGCGCCTGCGCTCATCACGCTTGCGTGCCAGCTTCGCGGCGTGCCCGCGGGCGTTGACGCGCCCATGGCCATCATCATGAGCGCGCATCTGTTCGTGTTCTATTTCGGCATCGTCGCGGATATCACGCCGCCCGTAGCCCTCGCGGCGATGGCAGGCTCCGCCATCGCCAAGTCCGACCCCATGAAAACGGGCGTCACCGCCACGCGCCTTGCCATCGGCGCCTTCGTCGTGCCCTACATCTTCATGATGGATTCCTCCATGCTGATGATGGGCGCCGCATGGTACACCATCCTCTACAACGTGGGCACGGCGCTGTTGGGCATGTATGCCCTCTCCGGCGGCCTTACGGCCTATTTCCAGGATCACTGCCGCTGGTACGAATGCGTGCTGCTGGTGCTGGGCGGCCTATTGATGATCATCCCCGGGTGGGAAACCGACCTTTGCGGCTTCGTCATGGTTTTCGTGTTGTTTGTTGTGCAGCGCCGCCGGAGGCTTGGCAAGGAGCTCTCCGCAGCCGCATAAGCGAGCATCAACCTCGGGGGCGCTGTGAGCGCCCCTTTCCTATACACGCAGGACGGCGCCTTTGCTTTGCGCACCTTGAAAACGGCGGGCGGATGTGGTAAAATAGACTGAATATATATAATGTATACAGCGCCGTGAGGCAACCTCCATCCTTTCCGCAAGAGGTGACACGATGAAAAAAACGATAAAAGCCGCCGCTTTCCTGCTTGCCGTCTGCGTGCTCTTAAGCGGCTGCGCAAAGGACGACGCGCATACGCACAACGGCGTTATCGTCACGACGAGCTTGGAAGGCAAGCCCGCGCTTGTAGGCGATATTCCCTGCGCGTTCCCTCTCTCCACACAGCCGCAAACGCTCAACATTCTGGCTTCCGGGTATGAGGATATCGATCACAAGGACGTTTACGTCTGGAAAAAATATCAGGAAATGACCGGCGTGGACGTCAACTGGACAACGGTAAAAAGATCGGAACGCGCGGAGGCGGTTGCCGCAGCGCTGATGAACAGGCAAAGCATCGATCTGATCCTGCGGTGCAAGATATCCTCCAGCCGGCTCACGCAATACGGTGAAAGCGGGCTGATACTCGATCTTGCCAAGGACGGCTTGCTGGAAAAAAACGCGCCGAACTGCTGGGCGTATCTGCAAGCCCATCCCGAGACCCTCGCCTCCATCACGAATCCCGACGGCGCGATCTACGCGCTGCCGCAGGTCAACGCGGGCGCGGAGCTGCGCGTATCGCGCAAGATATTCATCAATAAAGCGTGGCTGGAAAACGTCCATATGGAGGTTCCCAAGACCACAGAGGAATTCTATCAGCTGCTAAAGGCGTTCAAGGAGCAGGACGCAAACGGGAATGGCGATCCCAACGACGAGGTGCCCTTTTCCTCGCAGGACTGGGCGAGCATACAGGAGGCCTTCTTCGGCGCGTATGGCCTGGGCAACCGCGGCGCGCATAATCTGATCGTCGATCTTGACGAGCAGACCGGCAGGGTGCGCCTGATCGCCGCCTCCGACGCGTACAAGGCGTATCTTGCATATTTCCGCAGACTTTACGCGGAGGGGCTTCTTGACAACTACATATTCACCATGACCACGGAGCAATGGTACAACTACGCGCAAAAGGATCTTTTGGGCGCGTTTGTCAACACCAATCTTGCGACCCTTCCGGCGGACAGGATGGACGACTGGGTCGCCGTCGAGGAGGCGCTCGAAGGGCCCGAGGGGGACAAGCTGTGGTCTGCGATACGGGCAAACTTCCATTCCACGGGCGCGGCAGTCATACCGGCGGCCTGCAAGGATCCGGCGCTTGCGCTGCGATGGCTCGACTATTTCTGGACGGATGAGGGTACGCTGTTCTATCACATGGGGGTCGAGGGGGAGACCTTTACCTCCAACGCCGACGGCGCGTACGATTACATGCCGTACATCTACGAGGAGATGAAAACGGGAAACCAGTCGTTTGACGATGTGGTGGCGCGCTATTCGCCCTATCCCGGCGGCGGCAATCCCACGGTGGAGATCGCCCCCTACTTTATGGGCGGCGAGATGGCGCCCGTCCCCGCGCAGGCGGCGCGCGCGCTGTTTGCCTACGGCCCGGCGGAATACTGGCCCAGCTTCACCTTCACCGCCGCAGAAAACGAGACGCTTGGCACGATCCAGACGGACATCGAAAAATACTGCACCGCCATGCGCATCGAATTCATTACCGGCACGCGGCCTCTTTCGGATTGGGACGCATACAAGGCGCAGCTTGACGGGCTCAAGGCGTCCGAGCTTCTTTCCATCTATCAGGCGGCCGTGGACAGATACTACGCGCTCAATGCGGCGCACTAGAGACCCCCATAAGCAAAAAGACCGCCGCATGCGCGCCAAGGTGGAGCATGCGACGGTCTTTTCATTCTAATAATTAAGCCAGCAGGACGCCCTCGAGCACCGCATACAGCTCCTCCGGCGTGTAAGGCTTGCCGATGTGCCCGTTCATGCCCGCTTCCATCGCCTGCTGCACATCCTCGTCAAAGGTGCTTGCGGTCAACGCGTAGATGGGTATCCTCGCCGCATCGTCGCGCGGCAGCGCGCGGATGCGCGCTGCTGCGGCGCACCCATCCATAACGGGCATTTGCATATCCATCAGGATCACGTCAAAATAGCCCGGCGCATGCGTTTGGAAGGCGTGCAGCGCCTCCTGCCCGTTTGTGACCGCCGTGATCTCCGCCTTCGTTTCGCCGATAATGGTGCAGGCGATCTCCCGATTGAGGGCATTGTCCTCCGCCAAAAGGATCCGCTTGCCGCCCAGATCGATGGCCGCCGCGTCCGCCGGCGCCCCATCCTGCGCCGTCACGGCCGCATAGCCCTTTGCGCGCTTCGCGCACGCCTCCTCGCTTTCCGGCGCAAGCTGCATGTGCATCGTGACGGTAAAGGTCGTGCCCTTGCCCAATTCGCTTTCGCAGCGTATCGTGCCGCCCATCAGCTCCACAAGGTTCTTGGCGATCGCCATGCCCAGACCCGTGCCCTCCACCCTTGCGCCGTCGGCCTCCTCCGCCCGGGTAAAGGTATCGAACACCTGATCGACAAACGCGGGCGACATGCCGATGCCCGTATCCGAAAGCGTGAATATATAGGTGCCAAAGCCCTTCTCGCGCGCGGGCGCCTGCCGCACGCGCAGGCTTATCCTGCCACCCGCCGGCGTAAACTTGACGGAATTGGACAGGATGTTCACAAACACCTGCGTGAGCCTTACGTTATCCCCGATCACCCGCGCCTGACGGATGCCCTCCGCCTCTACCGTGAGCGTTTGCCCCTTTGCCTCCACGCTGGGCTGCAGGATGGCTGCAAGCCCATGGATCAGCTTGGGCAGCTCAATGACCTCCTTGGAGAAGGTGAACCTTCCCGCCTCTATCCTGCTCATATCCAGCACGTTGTTGATGATATCCAGCAAATACTGCGACGCGGCCTGCACCTTTTGCAGGCATTCCCGCACATAAGACGGCTCGTCCGCATGCTTGTAGGCGATGGCGGACATGCCGATGATCGCGTTCATGGGCGTGCGGATGTCATGGCTAACGCTGGACAAAAACGCCGATTTCGCCTTATTCGCGGCCTCCGCCTCGTGATACGCCGTTTCAAAGTGCTGCTTTTGCTCGCTGTCGCCCTTCAAGGTGGCGAAGGTGCTGGAAAGCAGGCTGTTCTCGTCGATGACGCTGCGCCCTTCACCCGCCGCGTCCTCCGTGACCGCCGCCGCAAGGTTGCTGATCGGCTTATATTGCACGACGATGCAGATCAGCATCGCAAAGATCGCCACGAACATCAACACCAGCAGCAGGATGATGAAAACGAGCTGCTTGTTGGCAAGCCCCGATATCATATCGTTGAGGCGTATGGCGGAAACATACGTCCAGCCATTGCTTGGGGAAACCTGCCTTTGCACCACATATTCCCTGCCATCGACCGTTACATACGCTTCCTTGGCGGTATCGCCCTGCGCGTTCAGCTCCAAGGGCACGTCCGCCTCCAAGGTGCTTAGGCGGTATATTTCCTCCCCGCCCGCGTCGTATACGGCGATGACGCCGTTCGAGTTCATCAGCTGCGCCTCCAGCAGCGGCGCGACCTCGGATACGGGTATGAGCATCAGCACGAATGCTTGCGGATTTTTGGAAAACTGCGGCAGCGGGCATATGTAGGTAAAGTACGACTTACCCGCCTTGTCAAAGGCGGCCGTCGTGACCTGAACGCTGGTGGTGCTCTGTATTTGCCGGATGTACGTCTCCGCCATGGCTTTGTCAAGGCCAAGGTAGGTGCTCCAAAAATCGCCGAAGGCGATCTCGCCCTTGGAGGTGTAAATCTTATCCGGCTCGGAAAGCCTGTAGTACGCCAAATGCTCGATAAACCCGTTGCCGATCAGGTATCTTGCAAGCGTGTTGGACATCTCATAGCCCGAATACTTTTCCCCGGCTACGGGTTCAAGATAAAAGGCCGGATCCTGCCCGACGTTGTAGGCGATGCTCGATATCTCCGCCATGCGCTTGGATATGGTGTCCTCGATCATGGCAAGCTGCTTTTGCTTGTCCGCTATGATGTTTTTGTTGATCTCGGAGGCGAAGGAAAAGAACACGATCGCAACGATCGCTATGCTGACGGTCAAAAATATGGACAGCACCTGCAAAAAGATCGACCTGACAAACTTGGATTTGGTGATATACCGAAACGACTGTGTATCTTTACGCACTTTACATCCTCGCTTTGCCCGGATAGCGTCGCTTTCGCTGCCTCGCGGCGCGCAGGCGCGCAGGCGCGAAAGACTCGCATACGAAGGGTATTTTAAATGCTGATTTAGAACGGATACTCTTTTTAAATTATATGAAGAAGCGGCGCATCCGTCAATATCAATCAGCGCATTGGCGCATGCTTGCCTGCGCGCGGCGTTCCGGTCTTGCGCGCGCGGCCTTTGTGCTTTATACTCTGATCATACACGGCCGCGCGCCGGCAAACGGGAGCTGGAAATGCAAAAAGTATTGTTCATGCACGAGCTGCAAGGCTACGCCGCCTATATCGATCAAGCGGTCATCGACTACATAGCCGACGGCCAGATCGAGACCTTTGAAAGCTTCGCAAGCTATGATCTTGTCGCGTTCGACTGGTACGACCTTACAAGCATCGACACGCCGCCCGCGCAGATCCTCATCTATATCGACAAGGACGACCTGTTCTATATCTGCGAAAACGAATTCTCCTATAACGTGGCAAAGGCGCTTTTCGTTGCGGACGCATCCAACGAGCACGCGATGTATCTCTTTTTCAGGAATCTTTTCAAGGGAAGCACCAAGCATCTGGAGCAGATGGAAAACAGGGTGTCCGCGCTGGATGACGACGTGAGCGACGGCACCGAGGCGGGGCTTCGGGAAAGGCTCATCGCCATGCGCAACGAGGTGCAGCGGGTAAAGAAATACTACGAACAGCTGGAGCTCCTTTTTGAGGAGCTGTGCGAAAATGACAACGGCCTTTTGAGCACGGACTGCTTGAAGTATTTTGCGATCCTGCGGAACCGTTCCGTAAGGCTTGCGTCGCAGGCGCTGAATTTGAAGGAATCCGTTACGCAGGTCAGGGAATCCTATCAGGCGCAGATCGGCATTGAACAGAACGATCTGATGAAGGTGTTCACGCTGGTCACCTCCATCTTTCTGCCGCTGACGCTCATCGCCGGATGGTACGGCATGAACCTGAAAATGCCAGAGTTCGGCTGGAAATACGGCTATCTGTTCGTGGCGGGATTATCGCTGGCGGTATGCGTCATCTGGTTTGCCGTGTTCAAGCACAAGAAATGGTTTAAATAACGGGGCAAGGCGCGCGGCAAGGTCTCCTTAGCAGAGAGCGGCGCCGCGCGCTTTTCGTATCGCCAAGGGAACGAGGCGCCCCTATCTTTCCCATCGTATGGTATAATGACGCAAAGACGTCGATCGAACGAGGAATGCGTGTATGCTTCAAGCCTTCATCCAAGAATGGAAAGTGACGCGAAACGGCACAAAGCTTTTGAATCGCCGATGCAGCTCTATCCTGCTGGTCTTTATTCTGCTTTATAAAGCCTTTGCAAAGTGGGGGCTTATACCCGCCGGGCGGTGGCTGTGGGGACAGGCGCTGAAGCTTACGCCTAGCCATTTTATCACCAATTCCAATATTGCGGAGCTTTTTAGCAGCCCGCTGGTTCTGCTCACCGCGATCCTTCTTGCGCTCCTGTACGCCATATTGGCCTTTGGGGAAATTTCCGCCATCCTGATCTGCATCAAGAACGGCTATCAGGGAAAGCCCATCACGCTCCCTGCCCTCTTTAAAGCTTCCTTCCTGAAGGTGATACGGGTCTGTAAGCCCCAAAACTGGCTTATACTGCTGTTTGCAGCGGTGATCCTTCCCTTTACGAATCTCTATACCGCGTCGGACTTCATCTCCCAGCTCACGGTGCCGGAATACATCATGGAGGTCATCCAGACCACGCCGCTGTACCATGCCGCGTTTTGGGTCCTGACCGTATGCCTTTTCATTGTCGTTCTGCGCCTCCTATTCCTTTTCAACATATTCATAGACAAGAGCACGGACTTTCCAGCCGCCGCAAAAGAGAGCATACGCCTTACAAAAAGAAGGAGCTTCCAAAACTTCTGTCAGGTTTCGCTTTGGGATTTAAGGTGCCAGCTTCTCTACGGCATCGTTCCGCTGGCGCTGCTGCTGGTTCTGTACGCCTTTGCAAACTTCCTCATGCGGAATCTTTCCGGCGCCAACGCGTTATACGATTTTATGACGACCAACCTGCTGCTGCCCTTCCTCGCCTATATCACAGACTGCCTTACGACCTTTTCCATGTACACCTACATCACCGTCCTCTATCGCAACGCAGCGGGAGACGCCGTCGCGGAGATCCCAAGGACGCTGGAGAGCGGCAAAAAGGCGATGGGCTTTAGGTGGCTCATCCCCGCGCTGTATGCCTCCGTTCTCCTTTTCTCCGCCTTGATGCTTTTCGCCGCCTCCCTCTTGGTGGAGGCAGACCCGTACTTTGCGCAAACCCTGTATCATCCCATCGCGGTCACGGGTCACCGCGGTTATTCCGCCGTTGCGCCGGAAAATACGCTTCCCTCCTTTGAAGCGGCGATCCGCTGCGGCAGCGCGGATTACGCGGAGCTGGATGTGCAGCAAACCAAGGACGGCGTGGTCGTCGTGACCCACGACAGCAGCCTGCTTCGATGCACCGGCGTCGCGGTGAACGTTTATGATATCCCGTATGCGGAGCTGGCGGCATTGGATGCGGGAAGCTATTTCGGCAAAGCGTTTGCCGGCACAAGGCTACCCACGCTGGACGAGGTCATCGACCTGTGCGACGGCAAGATCAAGCTGAATATCGAGATCAAGAATCCGGCGACCTCGCCCTCCTTGGTGGAGGAGACCGTGCGGATCATCCAAGCGCACCAATTTACGGACAAATGCGTCATAACCTCCCTTGACTATGCGTCGCTGGAAAAGGTGAAGCAGCTCGATGCGCGCATCAAAACCGGCTATATCCTCGCCGTGGGCATCGGGTGCTATTACGACCTGCCCGCCGCCGACTTTTTCAGCGTCGCCTCCAACTTTGTCAGCAGCGCTATGGTAGACGCCATTCATCAGCGCGGCAAGGAGGTGCATGTCTGGACGGTGGACAAAACGGAGGACGTCGATGACATGATCTCCATGCGCGTGGATAATATCATTACCGGCAACCCCGTGCTGGTACGGCAGGCCATACACGATTATGCGCCGGATCTGGAGAACTTTGTAGAAAACCTTGCGCCGTTCGATCTTGACCATGAGACGTACGACGATCTGGACGAGCTTCTTGCGGACGCATAAGGGTAGGAAAACCGGCTGCGCGCAGCGCGTTTATGCCGCGTTGTCCGGCATGGTTAAGCTCTGTGCCATTGATTCCGCCATACAAAAACGCCCCGGCCTTGCGACCGCGGCGTTTTCGCTCTCAGGTTACACATAATGCGTTATGCACGGCTTTCGCGTATCACGCCTTCCACAGCCCATGCAGGTTGCAATAGGCGTAGGCCTCCACCACCTCGTCGCCTTCGCACAGGGCAAAGCACGCCACGGGCTTCGCGCCGGGCGCAAGGAGCTTGCGCTGGTTGCCCTGCTTGGTTTGCAGCGCGACCCACTGGATAAAGTGTTCCTGCGCCATGGGATGCTCGATGGAGCCGACCGTGACCACGACCTTGCCGCTTTCTTTTTGCACGACGGGGATATGCTTTTCCGTCGCCGCGTCCACCGTGTTGGGCACGATTTCCGTCATGTCCTCGCCGCAGCAGACGACGGGTACGCCCGAATCCTGCACAAACGCGATGATGTTGCCGCAATGCTTGCAGATATAGAATTTCATTTTTCTTCCTCCTGTTGTTTTTTTGCACATTTGGGGCACAGACCCACCAATATGAGCCGATGCCATTCCACCTGATACCCGGGAAGCCCGGGAGAAACCGCATTGAGTTCTTCGTTATAGGGAAGCTCCGTGTCCGCGACGCGGTTGCAGCCGCGGCACAGAAAATGGTAGTGATCGTCCATGCGGCTGTCATAATGATCCGGCCCCGTGGGCATGCTGAGCCTGCGCAAGACGCCCGCCGCATCCAGCGCCTTGAGGTCGCGGTATACGGTGCCCCTGCTGATATGCGGGTCGCGCAGGCGCGCCAGCTCATACAGCTCGTCCGCCGTAGGGTGCGTCCGGTTGTTCTCCATCAGCTCTTTGACCAGCCGTTTTTGCTGCGTGTTTCGTGTCTGCTTCATCGGGTGCGTTCATTTAACTCCTTGTTGGTAAGCTTGGACAGTTCGAGTACCTTACCGTAATCCAGCCCGGCTGCCTCGGCAAAGCGGCGCCCGTATTCCGGATCGGCAAGCTGGCAATGCGCGGCATGGCGGTATTTGATGTTTTCCGTGACGCCCGCCATATCCCCCGCCGTGTTTTGGATCAATATCTCCTTCTTGCCCTCCGTCAATATACGCCACAGGTTGCCGCCCGCGCGGAAGCAGTCGTCCGTCGGATCGTCCTTGGGATCGTAATGCCACATCGCGCCCGCAATATCCAGCGGCGGCTCCATCACCTCCGGCTGTGCCGCCCATATCCCCGCGCTGTTGGGCGTATAGGCGGGCGCGCCGCCGTAATTGCCGTCCGTGCGCATAGCGCCGTCGCGGTGATATTCGTTCACCTCCACCTTCGCCCGGTTTACGGGGATCAGGTTGTGGTTGACGCCCAGACGGTAGCGCTGCGCGTCGCCGTAGGCAAACAGCCTGCCCTGCAGGAACTTGTCCGGGCTAAAGCCGATGCCCGGCACCACATGGGCAGGGGTAAAGGCAGCCTGCTCGACCTCCGCATAATAGTTTTCGGGATTGCGGTTCAGCTCCAGCACGCCCACCTTGATCAACGGGTATTCGGCATGCCGCCATACCTTTGTGATGTCGAAGGGATTTTCATAATGATTTTTCGCCTGCTCCTCCGTCATCACCTGTATGTACAGCGTCCATTTGGGAAAATCGCCGCGCTCGATCGCGTCGTAGAGATCCTTGCCATGATATTCCCGATCCATGCCGTTGATCTTGGCGGCCTCCTCGTTCGAGAGATTTTTGATCCCCTGCTTCGTTATGAAATGGAACTTGCACCAAACGCGCTCATTCGCCGCATTGTACAGCGAGAAGGTATGCTCGCCAAAGAAATGCATATTGCGGAAGCTGGCGGGGATGCCCCGATCGGACATGACCACGGTGATTTGATGGAAGCATTCGGGCAGCAGCGTCCAAAAATCCCAGTTGTTCTGCGCGGAGCGCCGCCCCGTACGCGGGTCGCGCTTGACGGCGCGGTTCAGATCGGAAAAATTATGCACGTCGCGGATGAAAAAGGTGGGCGTGTTGTTGCCGACCAGATCCCAGTTCCCCTCCGTGGTGTAGAATTTTGTCGCCACGCCGCGGATGTCGCGTTCACAGTCGGCAGCGCCCCGCTCGCCCGCCACGGTAGAAAAGCGGGTGAAGGTCTCCGTCACCGCACCCGGCTGCAGCACAGCCGCTTTGGTGTATCTGGAAATATCGTTGGTGACGGTGAATACGCCATACGCGCCCCAGCCCTTTGCGTGCATGCGCCGTTCGGGGATGACCTCGCGGTTGAAATGCGCCATCTTCTCCATCAGCCACACGTCCTGCATCACGACCGGGCCGCGCGGCCCTGCCGTAACGCTGTTTTCATTGTCGGCTACCGGCGCGCCGACCTCGTTTGTGAGCCTTTTGTAATCATCCATCGTATCGCTCTCCCTTCAAATTCAATTCTTTCTTTTATACGCACAATTTTATCAGTAGCAGCATGTTGAGAGCAGTACAAAATGTATCATGGTGCAAAGGGGCATGGACGTCCCGTCCGCGCCAATAAACAGAAGCAATCGCCCGACGCTTACAAGCATGGCGTCATTGCATGATCCGCGTGCAGCATCACCATCCTTCTTGTTTTATTAGGACTTAATACTAATATAGATGCTAAGAGCGCGAATGTCAACATAAGGTTACATGTTTTTTGGGAGAAATGTATGTGCGCTAACCGCGTCCCAATATCCGCTGTCCAGCGGTTCGATTTGGGGCCGGGACAGCTGATTTGGCCGCCTCATTTAATCTAACGATACGCACACCGCTTTGTGTTTTAGGATTGTTTTGCACTTTCAATATGTAATTGGGCTCGCCGTCCTTGCGGTTTTTCACAAGAATCAGGTTCTTGTTAATGCACAGCGTTCCCTTCTCCATATCTACATCACCCCAGCGCAATGCAAGTGCCTCGCCCATGCGCATACCCGTATTCAGTATCAAGATGAACGCCTCGCCCATCGGATAGCGGCGGTTTTTTGTCTTGTACTCAAGCCTACATCCGTCAATCAGCTTGCGGACATCCTCATCGGAAAGGGGAACGACATCCGCAGTTTCAAAGTTCACCTTTGTAGGCTTGCTAACTAACTGCATGGGATTATACATAATCGTGCGCCGGGCAGTAAGATAGCGCAGGAAGTCATTCAGCGCATCATAGGCTTTCTTAACGGAGGAATAGCTAAGCGCATCCGCTTGCATTTTGTTTATCAATTCAACTTGGATGGTTTCAGTCGCTAACTGTGTTACCGCATAGCTTCCAAGAGCGGGCGGGATGTGATTGTTGATGGTGGATTCAAGGCGATCATAGGATGCAGCTTTAAGCGTAGGTCGTTTGATGTTCTGTAACCATAGCGGCATAAGAGCATCCACGGTTTCTTTGGTCATGTTATTGAACCCTTGGTGTCTTAACAGCTTAAATTCATTCATCATGTGCATAGCGTCTGCCTTTTTGTCGGCATAAAAGCACTTAATGTTTGGTTTGCCGTTCCGGCTTAAAGCCATCTTGGATAGAAGCGCGCCACTTATGCCGCGATTCCAAGTAGATCACGCTGCCCTCGCCGTTGCCCCTTCGCCCCATATGTATCACCCTCCGTCTGCTTTCATTCTATAGGAGAGGCCATAAAGGGGCAAGCATTTTTTGACACTAATTTTGACACTA
>JAUNJX010000049.1 GCA_030533005.1 Clostridia bacterium
ATCCAAAGCAAGTACGGACTCCATGCACAGGCTCAGCGTGAGGATAAGAGCCAGCAGGAAGGTCAACGCTTTCTTTGTTCTCATCATATTCAGTCTCCTAATTCTAAGATGTTTGCGTTATGGGGCATAAGGGCGGTCATGGGCTTATTTTTCACCCGTGCGCTTGAAGATGAAATAAACGGCGAGGGCGAGAAGCAGCACGCCGCATGCGATCGCGGCCCACAGCAAGGGGAAGCTGCGCGTGTCGCCTTCCGGCGCGTCCACGACCTCGATTTGGGGATCGGCGTCCGTTTGCGCGGGTATGTTTTGGGGCTGCGCAAGCTGCGGCGCGTCATACTCCGTCATGGGGATGGGGGTGGCGGCCGGCTGCACGGGTGCCGCCGGTTCTGCAGGCGTCGCAGTGGGGGCCACTGCGGGAGCGGCGGTCTTGTCAGCCTTGGGCGTCGCGACAGGCTTGGGGGAGGGCGTGGCGTTAGCGAAATCTTCCGGCGGGATCGTCCACGGTGCATAGGGATCGTAGGGTGTAACGGGCGGAACATACGGATCGGGAACGGTCGGCGCGTCGGTGGGGGAGACGGGGGCGCTGCCCGCGCCCGTCACGGTGAGGGTGGCGTCATTGGTCTGCGTGGCGACGTTGGAGATGTTCTCGTCCACCACCATGGCCGGTGTGCCCGCAGTCTGGAAAGCGATCGTGGTATTGCCGTTCGTTATGGGATCGAAGGTCAGCCTGAGCACCGTGCTTTCGCCGGATACGGGCTCGCCCGCGACGGAGTACCATACCAGCGAGACCTTGCCCGGCTCCGCGTCGTTGACCGTATAGCTGCCGCCAAGATCGCCGTTTTGGTGATCCGAAAGGCGCAGCATGCTGTTGTCGTAGGCAAGCTCGAACTGCACGCCGGACGCGGTCAGGGTGCCGTTTAGCACCACGTCGGCGGTGATGCTGCCGTTGGACGCCGTGCCGGCGCGCACGTTCAACTCCGTATCCGCAGCAAGGGCCGGAAAGGCCGCGAGCAGCAGGCACAGCGCCAGCGCGAGGGGAAGAAGGCGTTTGGTGAGCATATACATGGCAAATCTCCTTTGGTGCAGGCTGCTTCCGGCTGCTTATTTCCTCATGGCCGCGATTGCTGCCGCCTCGCTCGCGGATATATAGGGCGGTTCGTCTGTGGTGATGGTGTTCTGGACGCGCAACACCCCGTTCTGGATATAGAACACGTTCCAATAGATACCGTCCCCCTGGTTGGTGGGCACGTTGAAGGTGCGCACCAGCGTCGAGCCGTTATACAGCTTGACCTGTGCCTCGGAGGTGGCCAACGTGCCGCTGCCCGCGTATTGATGAACGTAGAAGTAATAGGGATGCGCGGTGGTCGGCGTCAGCGTGGTGGTCTCGGGGCCGTAGCTGTCCGTGTCATCCACATCCAGATGACAGACCTGCACGCTGCCGTCCATTTGAGGGGTGCCTCTGTTGGCGTAGTATTTATGGAAAGTGGTGCCGCTGGACAGCGTGCCGTATGTATGGGAATCCAGATCACGCGGATTTGCGCCCCACGTCAGCACGATGCGATAGGTGCCCGACGTGAGGGCCGGCGTCATGGAAGCGTCCTGGGAGGAGGTCGTGCCAGCCTGCACGACGATGTTTTTGGCCACGGAGACATAGCCGCTCTTGCTCGCGTTCAACGTATAGTTGCCGTAGGGAAGATTCACGGAATAGGCGCCGTTTGAAGCGGAGGTGGTGGTCGCCAGCACGCTGCCGACGCTGCCGTTGCTCCAGCCGCTGCGGAAGGAGAGCGAAACGCCGCTTAGCCCGCTGCCCGTAAAGGCGTCGATGATGGTGCCGCTTGCCGTGCCGTATTGCGTCGACGCGCCGGAGACCATCAGGAAGGTCTCCGTATAGGTGGTCATATCCAAATATACGGTGAGAAACGCGTCAAAGGAAAGATAGCCGTTTGCGCTGATGGTCGCGCGGTAATTGCCGGGCGGCAGCTCAAGGGCGTAATTGCCCGAAGCGTTGGAGGTCGTCACCACGTTGGTGCTGCCCTGCACGCGGATGAGCGCGCCGGAGATGGGCGTGGAACGGTCGGCCGCCATGCAGACCTTGCCCCGCAGTGTGCCGACTTCCGGCGGCGTGACGGGCAGGTCGCGAATGGAGCCGGCCATCTTTCTGCAAAGCGCGAGAAGATCGCGAATATCGATGATACCGTCGGCGTATACGTCCGCAAGCGGCATGACCGCGAAGGGAAGGTCGCCAAGACCTGTAATGTGCCGCGCAAGCAGGATGGCGTCGGCCAGCGTCACCGCGCTGTCGCCGTTGAGATCGCCCATCGTGCCCGTAATGGTCGTGCCGACGGCTTTTGCCTTGATGCGAAGGTTCGTATTATTAGCTGTGCCGTAATCCGTCCAGCTCGTGCCGTTATAGCTCATATAGCTTTGCCCGGCGCTGGCCGTGGGCGAGGAGGTGATGCGGTCCCACAAGCTGGTTATGGGTCGGTCATAAGGAAGGCCTACGCCGTTGCCGTTGGAGAACTTGAGCACGATGGAGAATTTGCTGTTGGCCCATACGGGTACCGACGTGTTGAGCGGTACCGTGTAATAGCCTTCATTATAGGGCACGTTGAAGGTCTGCTGCGAGGCGAGGACGCCCGAGGTGGGGGTGTTGCCCACGTTGGTATAGACGCTGATGGTGACGGCGGTGCCGGCGGTCTGACACCAGAAGCTTACGGCGTTGATCGTTTCGGTGCTGCTGGCGGTAAACACATTGGCGCCGTAGACGGAGGTGCTTGTGTTGCTATAATAGGTATAAAAACCGCCGTCATACTGGTAAAGGGTATCATAGGTGTCCGCATCGACACAGTCTGCAAAGACGATATCGCAGTTGCGAACGGTTTGATCCTCATAGGAGACCCAGAAATAGCCGTCGTCTCCCCAACCCGATCCCCAACTATTTTTGATCAGCCACGCACCGGGCGAGGAGGGCGTGCCGTAGCCGCTGAAATTGGAGGTGGCGTAAAAATCGTCCCAGCCCACGATCGTAACGGAATGGTTGGAAGACCAGGTCGCATTTTGATACATCGAATTTTTGCTGCGGTTGTAGTAGTTCATATTGACGCTGACCGTTGCAGCGCCGTTGGTTTGCAGCAGGTTTTTGATGACGTCGATATCGGAACCGTGCAAGATATAGGCGTTGTCCAGCGTAAAGGCGTTCTTGCTGTAGGCGTAGCTGGCGGGCAGCGTTTGATTGCGCATCATGATGTTGTTGCTGGTCGGGTCGTCATCGTTATAGGGCAGATCGTTGTCGTTGATAAGGCCCAGCCAGTTTGCCGCCGTCGCGACGGCAAGTGCGCTGTTGCCGCCATTGTAGAGCAGATCGCTGTCATAAAGATTGCCGTAGGTCGCGTCCAGCCATGCATCTGTGTAGCGGTCACGGCAGCTTGTGTACCACGCGCTCGTCCCCGGCTTGGGATAGTTTTCCAGCCCCGCCGTGATGGGGTGCGAGACGATATCGCCCGCCGTGCCGCCGCCGTTTGCGGCGGTGGTGGCGTCGCGGACGTTCGTGTAATAAACGAACTGCATTTCCGAAAGGTCGTGGGCGCCTAGCCCCTTGGAGAGCAGGTTGGATTCCGCCGAGGCGATGAAGGAATGTGCCCAGCAGGTGCCGTATACGCCCTGATTCCGCACAGGCGTGACGCGCCCGTAGGTACGCAGGTCATAGGAGGAGGGATTCGCCATGAGCTGCGGCGCGCCCCAGCCCTCTTTCGGGAGCGGCTCGACAGGATCGCCGAAGGGCAGCTCGCCCATGCCGTGATACTCTTCCACCGTGCCGTCGCTCGACGTGACGGGGGGAAGTGCGGCGTCGGGCGCTTCCTCCTCCGGCGCAGGCGCTTCCGCTTCCGTTACGGGGGCAGACTCCGTCGGCTGTTCCTCCGCAGCGGGGGCGGTAAGCAGCGCAGGCGTTGTGGATACGCCTTCCTCGGCGACCGCCGCAGCAGTGCAAAACAGGAAAGAAACCGCCAATAGGAGGGCAAGAGCTCTCTTCAGGTTGCGCATAACATATACCTCGCTGAACTTCATTTTCTATGGGAATCGTGTAGCAATAACAGGTCAAAGCAGCTTATAGAAAAATTTCCAGATTATTCATATATAAAGAATACTACCGCTTATACACATTTCTGTCAAGATTGTAAGCGGTCTCCTATAGCAAATAAAACAAACATTTAGGTGGCAAAAAAAACAGGAAGGACGCCCCGCGCGGCACAAAAAACCAGCCTTAAAAGGCTGGCAGGCTGCCAAGAAGGCCCGTGATGCGGCGGCATATAAGCTGCGCATCCGCGTCGGTGAGCGCGCCGTCATAGTTGACGTCCCCGCGCGCAAAGGCGAGCGCGTCGGCGGCTTTGGAAAAGCCCCTGGCGCAGCGCAGCGCGTCGCGCACGTCAAGGCCGCCCGTGGCGTCCACATCTCCCAGCGCGTCGGTCCTGCAAAAGATGCGGCTGCCGCCCCCCGCGTCCGCGAGGTAAAGATAGCCGGCGGGTATCAGCGTGCCGCCATCCGGCGCGATGGCGCCAAAGCCCATTTCACCCGGCGCAGCGCACGGCAAAAACGCACGCGTCTCGCCGGCCGCGTCATAGAGGATGAGCCCATTGGCGGTATAGTCGTAAACATACAGCGTATCCTGCAGCCGCGTGGGGAAGGATACGTTTGCAAAAAGATGGACGGGCGTACGGGACGCGCCGAAAGCGGTGCGCTGCAGCGAACCCGCCGCGCGCTGCAGCGCGGCGTCGTAGCGGCCGTCGGTATAATACCAGTACGCGCCGATGCGGAACATGCCCGAATCCACATCCTTCCAGAAGGCCGTGTCCGCATGCGGCAGCGGTGCGGCGGGCAGCCCGTCGGAGGACGTCCAGCCGCCGCCGTGGGCGGCGCGGCTCTCCGCGTCGGAAAGCAGGAAGAGGTCATGCTTGACCTGCCCCAGCAAATGGCTGTCCCCGTCGGGGTCGTTGAAAACGGCGGGCGCGGCGCGCGTGATATCCGCATGATACCAGCCGCCGTCGGCATAGACGAGATTCCACGCGTGCCCCAGCGTATAGGAGGGGACGATGGCGCACGGGATGCCAAGGCGCGAGAGCATATCCATAAATGCGAGGGACAATCCCTGACATACGGCCTTTTTCTCGATCAGGGCGCCGTAGGCGCTAAAGGCGTTGGGGTAATCCCGGTAGCGGTACATGCTCCAAAAAGCATCCCAGTCATAGCGCGTGTGCAGCACAAGGTAATCGTGCACGGCAAGGACGATCTCCGTTTCGCACATACCCGAAGCGTCGGGCAGGGCCTCCGCGAGCATGGCGGCAAGCTCCGCTTCGTAAACGTCCCGCTTATCGAAAATGTCGGCGTTGACGATCATGTAGAGGCCCTCAAGGTACCCGCTTGCCGCGGAAAAGAGCACGTTGGGGACATAGTAGAAGTAACGGGGATTGCTGTTGACCGCCCGGGCATAGAGATAATAGACTGCATCGCAGTTTTCGTTGGTGTCGGCATAGCCGCGTCCGGCAAGGCTGACGAAAATGACGCTGGCGACAGCGTCCACGCCGTATTGGTGGTAGGTGATCTGCTGCACGTTGGCCTGCGCCATGGCTGCAAGGATATCCTGATAGAGCTGTTCCTCCGGTGTGCTGCGCGCACGGGACAGCGCCGGCGAGACGGGCAGGGGAGACTGCGGGCCATCCAGACTGCCCCCCTGGAACATGCCCTCCCCCTCGTAAAGGGAAAGCGACGTATCCTCGGGCAGGGCGCAGACCGCTGAAGGCAGCAGCATGAGCAGGGCCAGCAGCAGGGTAAAAGCGCTGCGGCGCGCCTGATACAGATCCATAGCCGCGTCTCCTTTCCGATGGTGTGGTATAGGGCATGCCTGTTTTTTATTGTATCGAAGATATTGCCGCCTGCTTAAGCGGACGGTATGTCTGCGATGCGGCGGCACAGCCCCACCACATCGCGGATATCCAGCCTGCCGTCGCGGGTCATGTCCGCGCAAAGCGTCTGCCTGCCGGAAAGCGTGCCAAGGGAGGCGACCCTGCGGCACAGCAGCAGGGCGTCCGCCACGGTGCAGGCGCTGTCGCCGTTGAGGTCGCCCAGCATAAAGGGCGTTTCGGCGTCCAGCGTCTGTATTTTAACGCGCAGCGCGCCGCCCTCTGCGGTGTGGAAATCCTCCCAGTCCGTTCCGTTCGACGACCAGA
The DNA here is from genome assembly GCA_030533005.1 of Clostridia bacterium. Taxonomy (GTDB): domain Bacteria; phylum Bacillota; class Clostridia; order Christensenellales; family CAG-138; genus JAQVRG01. Next base: position 6,222 of record JAUNJX010000049.1, read on the forward strand.
AGGTCTGTCCGTCCGAGCTTATGGGCGCGCTGGAAACACCGTAATAGGTGCGCTGCGTATCATAGGCAAAGTCGATGCTGTCCCCGTCGCGGTCAGAAAGCGTCAGCACCGCCGAAAAGCGGCTGCCCGCCCTGATGAACACAGGCTGCGAGAGCAGCACGGTGTAATAGCCCGTGCAATCAAGCGCGCGGGCCGCGACGGCTTCGGGATGCGCCGTGCCCGTCGTGGGGCCGCTGCCCGCCAGGTCGGTGTAAACGGACGCCGTAACGTCCATATTGGCGCTGTTTGCATAAAAGCTGACGGCGTGGATATACGCGTTTGCAGAGGCTGTGAACACCGCCGCCTGTGCGCCCGCGGCCGCTTCGTCCGGGCGGCGGGCGTATGCGGAATACACGCCGCCGTCATACTGGTAGAGCGCGCCGTGTCCCGCCGTTTGCGCCATATCCAAAAAGGTGGCGTTGCACAGCGACCCGTCGGCGTAGGAAATATAAAAATAGCCCGCCTTGCCCCATGCGCTTCCCCAGCTGTTTTTGCACAGCCACGCGCCGTTTTCGGGCGGCAGCTCACGGGTGGCAGTGTAATCGTAATAGCCGCTTTTGAAATTGGAGGCCGGATATGCGTCGTCCCAGCCGATCAGCGTCACGGCGTGATTGGTCTCATCGCCGGGGCAGTAATAGGCCGCGTTGACAAAATCCAAAAACAGGTCGTGATGATAATAGTCGATGGAGGCGGCCCCCTGCGTCATCATCAGCAGCTTTACCATCGCGCGATCCTGCATGGACACCACATACGCGTTTTGCAGATACGCGGCGTCCGCGTCATAGGCGAGGGCAAGGTGCAGCCCCGGATCGAGCGCCGAAGCTGCGGCGCCGTAGGGCGCGGCGCTTTCCTCGGCCAATCCCAGATGGTTTGCCATGGCGGTCACGGCGTCCGGCGTGACGCCGCCCCGGTTGAAGAGGACCGTCAGATCTCCGTACGGGTCCATCACGGGCGTATAGCTTACCAGATCGCCCCGCGTGCCGCCGCCGGCGTTCGCGGTCGCCGCATCGCGCACATAGGTATAATAGGCGAGCTGCAGCTCGGAAAGATCTGCTTCGCCCATGCCTTTTGTCAGCAGATTGGATTCCGCAGCGCCTATAGCCGCGAAGGACCAGCAGGTGCCGTAGGGACTCTGATCTCTGACGGGCGTTACGCGGCCCTGCGCGCGAAGGTCATAGGAGGAAGGGAGATCGAGCAGCATGGGCGCCTGCCATCCGGCGGGCCGCACGGCCTGCGCGGGCGTGTCGCCGCCCAGATAACCGGTGGGGTTGCCGTCGGGCTCCGGCCTGCCGCCGGCTGCATAGGCTGCAAACGCGGCAAAATAATACGCGTCGCCTGCCGCTGCCGCAGCGGACGCGCCACACGGGATCAACATGCAGATAACCAAAAAAAGCCCTAAAATCCGCTTCATATCCCAAGTTTACACATTTCTTTCAAGGCTGTCAATCGATAGAGGCGTCCCGCGCGCACAAACGGCGCACCGCAGCGCCGGCCTTGTCCCGCATGCGGGTGGACAGCGCGTCGTAGCGCAGGACCTTTTTGAGCAGCTCCAGCAGCATGGACAGGGCCAAAGAGCAAAGCAGCAGCGACAGCATGATTAGCACCGGATAGCGGAAGCCGTAGATGAAGCGTCCGCCATAATAGGCGAAGATAAAGGTGTGTGTCAGAAAGATGTTGGAGGAATGTCTGCCCACAAACACCAGCGGGCGCTGCATAAGGCTGCCCGAGGGGAAAAAGAAGAACGCCGCGAGCACGATCAGCGGCGCTAAAAACGCGTCTATGATATAGGGGATGCTAAAAAGCGCGCGCACGAGGAACAGCAGCGCCAAAGCGCCCAGCAGCAGCACGCCGAAAAGCACCCGCTGGCCGGCGGTCCTGGCAAGCGCCCGCAGCCGCACGAACAGATTGCGCTGTGCAAAGCATATGCCCAGCAGCGCCGAGGGGAGCACCGGGGGGTCCAAGGAAAGGAAGGGGAGCACGATGAGCGACGCAAAAAAAGCGATCAAACCGTCCTTTTCACACCAGCGATAGAGCAGCGGAAAGAGCAGGATCACATAAATGGCGACCCACATATACCACCATGTGGGGTTCAGGGTGGGGGTGTTGAACATATGCGCGAGCCCCAGCGAGTCGATGAAGCCGTTCCAAAGGCCGGATACGCCCGCGCCGTAAACGGAAAGGGGCGAGTGATAGGTAAAGGAGGTGACGAGCAGCGACAAGGCGAAGATGAACCAGAAGCTCCCCATGAGGGAAAGGTATCGCCGCGTGCAGAATTCCACGGTCGTGCCGTAGGTGGGCGCGCCGGAAAGGCGGGCGGCCTGCAGGCGCTTTTGATACTGCACGCTCATGCCGTAGGCGGAGAGCAGCGTGAAAACGCTCACGCAAACCTTGCAAAAAAGGCCCAACGTGAGCAGCCCCCCGCTGGAGAGCAGGGAGCGGATGCCCCATACGTCCGAAGCGCCTTCATAAAACAGATGATGCGTAAGAAGCAGCAGGGTCGCCACGCCCTTTGCGGCGAAGGTGTCCTGCGGGGAGAACTGTGCGCGGGAGGCGGAAGCCTCCGCAGCCGCGATACGATCCATAGGCGTACGATCCTTTGCTGTACTGTGTATTTTGACCATGTACCATGATAATGCCGGCGCGCTTTTCTGTCAAATATCTTACAGCATGCCCGCGATAAAGCGGCAGATGCGTACGGCGTCCGCAATGCCCACGCTGCCGTTGTCATCCACGTCGGCGTTGGCCGCCTGTGCGGCGGAGAGGGTGTGATCCCCCGCGAGGCCGCGGCAAAGCAGCACGATGTCCGCGACGTTGACGAGGCCGTTTTCATCCACGTCCCCCTTGGGCAGGTCAAAGCCGCGCGCGCGCAGCGTTTTTTCCCCGATGGCGGCGTTGCGCAGCGGCTGTGCGCCGTCATAATAGAAGCTGAGGATGGAGGCGTAGCCCTCGCCGTTGAGGGCGCGCTGGCGTGCGCCGATCTGCGAAAGGCCGATGCCGTGCCCTCTGCGGGCATGGCGCAGCACATAGCTGCCGTTGTTGACGCCGACCCAGTACTGGTTGAGGCTGCCGTTGGAAAAAAGCCCCCAGCCCTGCGAGACATACAGACTCGCATAGGGGATGGTGTCCGTCAGGTCGAAGGCGCGGCCGCTGCTATAGCCCTGATAGCGCACGACGAGCGACTCGATATAGGTGACGGCGTCGAGCTTGCTTTGGGGAACGTAGCCTACGATGAGCGCGCTGAGCGTGACGTCGGCGGCCGTGGCCGCCGGGCTGCAATAGCCGCCGGACACGAGCAGCGGAAGCAGCGAACGGGTGATAAGGACGTCGGTCGCCGCGGTCTTTGCGCCGTTGGAGGGAAGGAGCACCTGCTCATAATAGCTGCTGCCCTGCTGGCTGGCGTAATTGATGCTGTATACAAGGTCCGGCATGTCCATCGCCACACTTTCGCCGCTCCAGGCGGGGTTGCCGCCCCAGCGGTTGCGGGAGGTATCCTTTTCGCCGCCGTTGCTGGAGGAATAGAGTCCCGTGATGATGACGCCGTCCTTATAAAGCACCTGCTTGGCTGTGGCAGCCACGGCGGCAGCGGAATGTACGTCCGAAGCGCAGACGCCCTTATAGACCTGGCTGGCGCTGGTGTCCAGCAGGTCGTATTCGGCGGAGGGGGAAAGGTTTTTGATCGCGTAGCTGCGTGCGGCCACGGCCTGCGCCTTGAGCGATTCTTCGGGGGAGAGGTCGCCGATCTCATTGCCGATCACGCCGCAAAGATAGTCCTCGATATAGACGCGGTTGACGCAATACAGCGCGTCATTGCGGGCGTAAAGGATAAGGTCGCCCGTATAGCTGCGCGCGCCATAGGCGGTGTTGTAGAGGCTGAAGCTGTTGCCGCTGGTGCCGTGAAAGGGCAGGTGCTCCCTGAGGGTGAAGCGTGCGCCGGTGGCGACGGGCGCGCCGTCGCAGGAAACGCTCACGGTGGCGCCGGAGGCGGTAAAGCGATAAACGCTGTTATAGGCAGGAAGCGCGCGGACGACGCCGGCGGCGTCGCGCAGGCTGTAGCAGCCGTTGAGGGTCACGTCGCGCAGATTGCCGGTGACGGAGAGCAGCACGCGCACATAGGTGTGATCCGTACCCAGCAGCACGGGCGCGGTATACGCCTTTTCCGGCGCGGCCTGCGGCGTGTCCATATCACGGAACACGGGGTCCTCGTCCTGATGGGCGGCATAATAATCCATGGGGTCGAGCGCGCCGTCCGAAGCGGCGGGCAGCGCGGGCACAGGAAGGGAAAGGGCGCCTGGGGCGGGCGCGGCCAAGGCGGACGCGCCGCAGAGCGCCGCTGTGAGGGCAAGAAAAAGAGCTATGTATTTGTGCATATAGCTTTTCATGTTTATAGCATACAACAAAACATACGGGAAAGAAGTGAATCTTTTTTGAACAATCTGTCATCCTGCGCGAATTGACGCGGCGGGTGGAAAATGATACAATGCACCCATGCAAATGAGAAAGTTTCGCCGCAGCATCATGATCCTCTGCAAGTTTTTGCTTACAGCGGCCATGGCCGGCCTGTTTTTATTCGTCTTTTTTAACTGGTATGACGAGGTCTACTTCTTCTTCAAGGGCAACCTCGTTCTGCTGTTCCTATACCTTTTTATCTATTCCATGTTCATGTATTCCTACGGCGGGTATAAGATCGGCGCGCTGCGCCTGCGCGAGCTGGTGTTTTCCAATGCAGCGGCGGCGTTTCTGACCAATTTCGTCACCTACTTCATCATGTGCCTGATCACCTACCGGATGCTGGAGGTATGGCCGCTGCTGGTATGCTTTGCGGCGCAGGCGATCCTTTCGGTGCTGCTCTACTGGCTGGCCTTCCGCCTCAACGAGTGGTTCTATCCGCCAGTGGGTGCGTTGCTCATCCGCAGCGCGGACGCGCAGGATATCGCCATGGCGGACGCCTTCATCCGCAAGAGCACACGCTACCTCGTGCGCGAGACGCTCGTAGGGCAGTCCTATGAACAGATCGTCGCCATCGCAAAGGACTATAACGTGCTGGTGACGGGGATGCTGGACACGAAGCTGCGAAGCCGCCTGATGGCGTACTGCTTTGAAACGGGCAGGCAGCTTTTCATATTGCCCGCGCTGGAGGATATCATGCTCAACAGCGCCGCGCAGTACATGGCGGAGGATCTTTTGGTGTACCGCTGCCGCAACCGCGCCTTCACGCCGGATCAGCTTGCCGTCAAGCGGGCCATGGATATCGGCTTTTCCGTGCTGCTCATGCTCTTTACGCTCCCCATCACGCTGCTCACGGCGCTCGCCGTCAAGCTGTACGACGGTGGGCCGGTGTTCTATAAGCAGGAAAGGCTCACCCGCCATGGCCAAACCTTTCAGCTGCTGAAATTCCGCTCCATGATACCGGATGCGGAAAAACGGACGGGCGCTGTGCGCGCCTGCGACGCCGATCCGCGCGTCACGCCGGTGGGGCGCTTTATCCGCGCCTGCCGCATCGACGAGCTGCCCCAGCTGCTCAACGTCCTCAAGGGGGAGATGTCACTGGTGGGCCCGCGGCCGGAGCGGCCGGAGATCTTCGCGGAGATATGCAGGGATTTCCCGCAGTTTGCCTATCGCCTCAAGGTCAAGGCGGGGATCACGGGCTATGCGCAGCTCTACGGCAAATACAACACGGATTTCGGGGACAAGGTGCGCCTCGATCTGCTCTATATCGAGAAGGCTTCCATTCTTCAGGACCTGCAGCTGCTTTTCTACACCTTCAAGATCCTTTTTATGAAGGACAGCACGGCGGGGGTGGACGCGGCGCAGACCGCAGGCGTGGAAAACGAGACGGATGAACAGCCGCTAAGTTGACGTTCCCTGCAAGTTCGATTATACTATGCGCAGGCAGGTATATTGTGAAAAACCATGGATCGGAGCGTCGGGAAATTGGAGAAGCCGCAAAAAATACGCATAGCCTACGATGTGCAGCCCCTGGTATCCTATACGCGAACGGGCATAGAAAACGTGACCATCAGCGTACTGGAAAGCATGGTGGCGCTGCACGCGGATATCACGCTTACCTATTTTTCCAAAGGAAAGACGGATAAAGAGCTGCACGATGTGCTGACCTATGGCGCAAAGGGCGCGAAGCTGTGTCCCTGCGCTTTTTTTCGCAGCATGACCTACAACGCGCTGTGGCTTTTTCTGCCTGTGCCCTATCGCTGGTTTTTCCGCTATGAGGCGGAGCTTACGCATTTTCAGAACAACTATGTGCCGCCCGGCGTCAAGGGCAAAACCGTTGCCACCATACATGATATCATCCCCCTTCTGCATCCTGAATGGGTAACGCGAAAGGCGGGGCTTCGCGCCCGGCTTTGTTCGGTGCGCAGCTGCAAACGCGCGGATCATATCGTGACGGACTCCCACTACAGCAAGCTGCAGATCGTGGAACACTGCAAGGTGTCCCCCGAAAAGATCACCGTGATCCCCTGTGCGCTGGATCACGGGCGTTTCCACGAGGCTGCGGATGCCGCCATGATCCAACGTGCCAAGGAGAATTACGGCATCGACGGCGATTATTACTTTTATATAGGCTCTGTGGTGCCGCATAAGAATCTTGGCATGCTCATACGCGCCTATGCGCGCGCGCTGGACAAGGACGCGGCGCTGCCCATGCTGGTGCTGGGCGGCGGCGGGCGCTCCCGCGAGGCGCTTGACGCGCTTGCAGCGGAGCTGGGCGTAGGGTCGCGCGTCAAGCTCATAGGCTATGTGGACGACGCGTACGTTCCCGCGCTCATGCACGGGGCGGTGGCGTTTGTGTTTCCTTCTTTATATGAAGGGTTTGGCCTTCCGCCGCTGGAGGCGATGGCCTGCGGCACGCCGGTGGTGTGCTCCAATGCCACGTCGCTGTCCGAGGTCGTATGCGACGCGGGCATCCTTTTGAACCCGGAGGACCCCGAGGCGTGGGCGGAGGCGCTCATCACGGTGGCGCGGGACAGGGATAAGTGCACGCTGCTGCGCTGGAAGGGGCTTATGCGGGCAAAGCTTTTTACACGCGAAGCCATGATGGAAAAGCTGCGCGCGGTCTACGCGCAGGTGAAAGGATGATATCCATGAGCGAGCTGGTCCGCGTAGCCTGCAACGGGCAGCTTTTGCTGGATCGGGAATGGACGGGGACGAACCGTGCCGCATTTGAGCTTATCGCGCATTTGCAGGCCCGCGCGGACACGGAGGTGACCCTGCAGGCGTTTGCGCCCTCCAGGGCGCGGCGCGACGCGCTGCGCGCGCTGTTCCCCTTTTTGAAGCAAACGCAGTTTGCGGTGCGCGCGCCCCTTCGCACGGCGCCCGTGCAATGGCTGTGGGCGCTGCTTCCCTTTACCCGCCGCTTCTTTTTCAAGACGGAGGACGTGTATCTCGCCTTTGGGCAGCACATACCTTGCGGCATACGGGAAAAGCGGACTTTTTTTATCTATGACATGGTGCTTGCCCGCTATCCTGAAACGATGGAGGCGGCCAACCGCCGCAAGCTGCGCCGCACGCTGCGGCGCTCCTGCAGGCGGGCCGACCGTATCTTCACCATATCCGAGGCGAGCAGGCGGGATATCGTGCGGTATCTGGGCGTGCCGGAGGAAAAGCTCACCGTGGTGCCCATGGCGGCGGATCGAAGTCTGTTTCGTGCCGACTGCCCGCAGGAGGAGATCGACGCGTGCCTGGCGCATTTCGGTTTATCGCAAGGATACTTTTTATATCTGGGCACGCTGGAGCCGCGGAAGAACCTCCTGCGCCTGATCGAAGCCTACGCCGCCCTCAGGGCGCGCTGCATGCCGCCCGTGCTCGTGATCGCGGGCAAAAAGGGCTGGCAGTACGAAGCGCTTTTTGCGGCAGTGGAGCAAAAGGGCCTTACGCACAGCGTGATCTTTACCGGCTATGTGGAGGATGCGGACGTGCCGCTGCTGATGTGCGGCGCGCGGGCGTTTGTATTCCCCTCATATTATGAGGGCTTTGGCATGCCGCCGCTGGAGGCGATGGCCTGCGGCACGCCGGTGATGGTATCGGATGCGGAGGCGCTCACGGAGGTGGTGGGCGACGCGGGGCTGACCGTGCCCAGAGAGGATACGGCGGCCATGACGGAGGCTATGCACGCGCTGGCCTTTGACGACGCGCTTTG
>JAUNJX010000050.1 GCA_030533005.1 Clostridia bacterium
CAGGGCTTTTTTTACGCGCAGCCTATTCCTGCGGATGCGTATGAGGCGTTGGAGGCAGGCAGCGGCAAGGAAGCTGAAATGATCGCGCTGTCCACCGTGGAAACGTTGGATAACAACGCTTTCTGGGATCCCAAATCCATGGATACGCTGATATTCAACAGCTATGTAGGCGGCGCCTGCATCTTTGAATATCAGGATGGCAAAGTAGAGGTTCTGCGGGTCAATCAGAAGTATGCACAGGCGCTGGGCGGAGATATGATGACCATGGAGGATGCGCTTTCCATGGTATGGGCGGAGCATATGGACGAAGAAAATCGCCAGATCATGCTCTCGTGCATTGAGCGGGCGATGCAGACGCAGGACGAGGAGAACTGTGAGGTCATGATCGGCCGCTTGCCGGGCAAGCCGGGCTTTGCGCATATGCACTGCTCGCTGCGCGTTATTGCAAGGACGGACACGCAGCAGCTTGTTTATTGTACCGTGGACAACATGACCGCGCAGTGGCAGGCGGAGGAGAAGCTTCGGGAAACCGCCGAGCAGCTGCAGATCATCATGGAGAATATAAGCGGCGGCGTGACGGCCGTTTATCTTGAAAACGACATACCGCAGTTTCTGTTTGCCAACGACCGCTATTGCGCGCTTCTGGGTTATACAAAGGAACAGTTCTTCGCGGAGGTGTCCGCCGTGCACGATCTTATCCTTCCCGAGGATCGGGCGGCGGTTGTAGAGCAGACAATACAGGCGAGCGTGGATCGTCTGCCCCGCACCTGTGTCTACCGCGCAAAACGGCGCGACGGCAGCGTAATATGGCTGGAGAGCAACATATCCGTAACGACATTTCCGGATATTAAGGAAACGGTACAGCTTACCGTTACAAACGACATCACCGCGCAGCAGGAGACCATAGAGGAGATCGGCGAGACCTCCGAGCAGCTTCGCTTTCTCAATGAGATTTCACGGGAGCTGCTCCGGGAAGGCGATTTGCACGAGGCGATCAACGAGCTGCTGCAAAAAATACTCGATTATTTTGATGGCAGCCGCGCTTATGTGTTTGAGCTGGACTGGGCGGCGCAGATCGGAAAGAACACTTACGAGGTCTGTGCCGAGGGCATAAGCAGCGAGATGGATAAGCTGCAAACGGTGACCTTTGAAACGATGAAGCCGTGGATCGACGCCTTTGAACATCAAAACCATGTGCAGATAGAGGATGTGGAAGCGCTGGGGGAGGAACGCGCGGCGGAACGGAGACTGCTGCTGGCGCAAAATATCCACGCCGTTACGGCGGTTGCGCTGCAGCGCGAGGGCAGGCTGATCGGTTTTATCGGCGTGGACGATCCCAAACGCAAACAGGCGCATGTCGATCGTCTGGAGGCGCTGGGCGATTACATGGCGGTCGTTTTCATGCGGCGGGATATTGGCCGGGTAGATTAAAAACACAGAAACAGGGTTTATGGATGAAGGCTGCATGCGGCTTTCATTTTTTTATCCGCACAAGCAAAGTGTGGCTTTTATGATGCCGTCAGCAAGAAAATGCCTTGACAAATCGTAAAATCTATACTACATTGATTTGCGAATGATTCGCAAATTTGGAGGCGTAAAGTGAAATGGCGTATTTGACAAAGCAGCGCAGGGAGCTGGCCGCCTTTTTACAGGGCAGGCCGGATCAGCAGCTTTCAGCCAAGCAGATCGCACAGGCGCTGGAGGATAAAGGCGTGAGCCTGAGTGCCGTTTACCGCAATCTGGTGTATTTGGAGGAAGCGGGCGTGGTGCGCAAGCTTGCCGTAGGTGCGGAACGTGAATTGCTTTACCAGTATATGGATGTAAAGGACTGTAAAAACTGCATTCATCTGACCTGCACCCAATGCGGCCAGAGCTTTCACATGGATACGCGGCTTTCCGAACAGATGCTCAGCGCCGTGTCCGAAGCGGACGGCTTTCAGATCAACAAGGAAAAGACCGTTGTATTTGGGCTTTGCAAGGCTTGCAGTCGGTACGGAAGCTTGCAACAAACGAAGAAAGGCGAAGAAAAGTGAGAAGGATGCTTGCCTGCCTTCTGGCAGTGCTGATGATAACGGGCATGCTGTGCGCCTGCGCCGCCGCGCCGGAGACGGAAACGAACGCCAAGGGCATTCGCATCGTGTGCACGATATTCCCCATCTATGATTGGACGCGGGAGATACTGGGCAGCCACATGGCGGAAAACGATGTGACGATGCTTCTGAAAAACGGAACGGATATGCACAGCTATCAGCCCTCCGCGCAGGACATGATACAGGTATCGGCCTGCGATCTTTTCATCTATGTCGGCGGCGAATCTGACCGCTGGGTGGAGGACGCCTTGCAGGAGGCCGCCAACAGCGACAGGATCGTTCTTAATCTTTTGGATGTGCTGGGCGGCGCCGCCAAGGAGGAGGAGCTTTCGGAGGGCATGGAGAAGGAAGCGGATTCCGCGGAGGAAGGAGAGACAGCCTACGACGAGCATGTGTGGCTTTCCGTAAAAAACGCGATGCGCTTTTGCGCCGCCATCGAAAAGGCGTTGGCGTCGCTTGATCCTTCCAACGCCGCCGACTATGAAGCGAATGCGCGGGCGTACATGCAAGAATTAACAACGCTGGATGAAGCATACGCGCAAGCTGTCTCGGACGCGCAGCAAAAGACGCTGTTGTTCGGGGATCGCTTTCCCTTCCGATACTTGACGGAGGATTATGGCATTGCCTATTACGCGGCCTTTGCCGGCTGCTCCGCTGAAACCGAGGCAAGCTTTGGCACCATTGCGTTTTTGGCTGAAAAGGTGGACGAGCTGGGGCTTCCCGCCGTGCTGACCATCGAGGGGGCGCAGCACGCGATCGCAAAAACGATCGTGCAGAGCACAAGGGATAAGGATCAAGCCGTGCTGACGCTGGATTCCATGCAGTCCGTCACGCAAGAGGATATGCAACAGGGAGCAAGCTATCTTTCCATCATGGAGGAAAACCTTGCCGTGCTGTGGGAAGCGCTTCGATAGACACTTTTTTAGGAGAAACTATGGCATTACTTACCTGTGAAAATCTTACCTTGGGCTATGACGGCAGCGCTGTCCTATCCGATCTGCGCTTTTCTGTCCACATGGGCGATTATCTTTGCATCGTGGGGGAGAACGGATCGGGCAAAAGCACGCTGATGAAGACCATCCTGCATTTGCAGCCGCCCCTTCGGGGCAAGATCGTCACGGGCGACGGCCTGCACGCGAACGAGATAGGCTATTTGCCGCAGCAGACCATGGTGCAGCGTGATTTTCCTGCCTCCGTAAACGAGATCGTGCTTTCAGGCTGCCTGAACCGCTGCGGTTTGCGGCCTTGCTATAACCGCGAGGAAAAGAAGCTGGCGCAAGAGAACATGGCGCGAATGGGTATAGCGCACTTGGCGGCGCGCTGCTACCGCGATCTTTCGGGCGGACAGCAGCAGCGGGTGCTGCTTGCCCGCGCGCTTTGCGCCACGCGCAAGCTTCTGCTGCTGGATGAACCCGTTGCGGGTCTTGACCCAAAGGCGACCGCGGAGATGTACGCGCTGATCGAGAGGCTGAATCATGAAAACGGCATCACTATCGTGATGATTTCGCATGATATGGCTGCCGCGCTGCGTTATGCAAGCCACATCCTGCATGTGGGCGAGCCGCTGTTCTTCGGCACAAAGGCAGCTTATTTGAACAGTGATGCAGGCAGGCTCTATGCCGCAGCGGGAGGCGAGAGGGCATGATAGAAACGTTGCAGCTGTACTTTAGTTATCCCTTCGTGCGCTATGCGCTGATCGTGGGCGTGCTGATCGCGCTTTGCTCCTCGCTGCTGGGCGTGACGCTGGTACTGAAACGCTTTTCCTTTATAGGCGACGGATTGTCGCATGTGGCGTTCGGCGCGATCGCCATTGCGTCCGTGCTCGACGTTTCCAATGAGATGATACTTGTGCTGCCCATTACGGTAGGCTGTGCCATCCTGCTTCTTAAGACCGGCCAAAACACAAAGATCAAGGGCGATGCGGCGATCGCCATGATATCCGTAGGCGCGCTGGCGCTGGGGTATCTGCTCTTAAACATTTTTTCCGCTTCCTCGAATCTTACGGGCGATGTATGCAGCACGCTTTTTGGCTCCACCTCCATCCTGACGCTGACGCAGGGCGAGGTGTGGCTGTGCGCAGCGCTTTCCGTGGTGGTGATCGCCGTGTTTTTGCTGTTCTACAATAAGATATTCGCTGTTACCTTTGACGAAAATTTCGCCAAGGCCACGGGCCTGCACGCGGACGCGTATAACCTGATGATTGCCGTGATCACAGCTGTCATCATCGTGCTGGCCATGAATCTTGTTGGGTCGCTGCTGATATCCGCGCTGGTGATCTTTCCGGCGCTCTCCGCGATGCGTCTGTTCAAAAATTTCAGGGCTGTGATCGTGTGTGCGGCTATTTTATCGGTTTGCTGCGCGCTGATCGGCTTGCTTGTTTCCATTTTGGCGAGCACGCCCGTGGGTTCTACCATCGTGGCCGTGGATATTGCCGCCTTCGGTTTGTGCGCGCTGACGGGGCTTGTGCTGGGGTGTGCGAAAAAATAGGGCATATGGCACGGCGCTTATTGTAAAGCGCCAATATCGCCCGTCGCGGGAGGGAACAGCTGCAACGCAGCGTGTTTCATATTATCGCTGCGGGAAATGTTTTTTCTGTTTTTCGCTGTGCGAAATTACATTTGCTTCAAACATTGCTCCCCTTATTATCGTTTTTTGACGGTTCTCCAGGCACAAAAAAATGATAAACACAACAATCCTGCAGATGGATGAGAATTCCTTTGAAAAACGCCCCATTTTCGTGTATAATAGAAATACAACGTGTGGCTGCTTCAGCGTAAATCCGGTTGAAACGCCGCACGCTTTTTATGGGCACTCCATATCCGCGTCCCGTGGGGATGTGGAAAATGGATACGGCTCCTTTGGAGGTGGCGATGACAACGCAAAAATACAATAAGGGCGATTATGTGATCTACGGCGTGAACGGTATCTGCGTGGTTGAGGATGTACGCATGCAGAAGCCCGCTTATGGCGACGGCGTGGAGCAGCTTTTCTACATCCTGCGGCGTTTGGAAAAGGCGAATCTTACCATTACCGTGCCTGCGGACAGCGAAAAGCTTATGGGAAAGATGCGGGAGCTTTTTTCCAAAGACGAGATTGACGCGTTGCTGCTGGGCGCGCGGGATCATGTGATCGAATGGATCGATGATAAGCGGGAACGCGCGGATCTTTTCCGTCATATCATGATGCTGGGTGTGCGTGAGGATCTGATCCTTATGATTCGCTGCATTTATTTGCAGAAGCAGCGGCTGCTACAGCGAGGCAAAAAGCTGAACATCGCGGACGAGGAAGCGCTAAAGACTGCCGAAAAGCTTGTGCGGGAAGAATTTGCGTACTCTCTTGGCATTACGCCGGAATCGGTAGGCGCCTATATCCGCAATGCCCTGCGCATCGACGATATCATTGACGAAGCCGAGCTGATGCCGGACGATTGAGCCTTGCGCCGGCATGAAGCATATAAGCCCTTCGCGGGGCTTTTTTCTTTTTGCGGGACGCACTAAGGATTGTAGCGTATTTTTCACTATGGTATGATAAGACAAATTTAATGTGCGGTTAATCTCTTTTTCATAAACTAACATTGGAACAAATATCGGATCAAAACGCAAGGAGGATCTTTGATGCGTATCTTGGTAGTAGAGGATGAGCCAAGCCTTAATGCGCTTATCGTAAAAAAACTGACCATGGAGCGCTATAGCGTGGATGCGTGCCTAAACGGAACGGACGCGCGGGATTATATGGCCTGCGCCGAATATGATGTGATATTGCTGGATATCATGCTGCCGGGTATGAGCGGACTGGAGCTTTTGCGGGAGCTGCGGCGCCGCAATGACAAAACGCCGGTGCTGTTGCTGACCGCCAAGGATGGCGTGCAGGACAGGGTAGAGGGGCTGGATTGCGGCGCGGACGATTATCTGGTCAAGCCCTTTTCCTTTGACGAGCTGCTGGCTCGTATCCGTGTGATCCTCCGCCGCGGCTCGGATAACATGGATCACATCTTTACGCTTGCGGATCTCAAGGTGGACTGCAAGGCGCATACGGTCTCCCGTGGCGGCGTACCCATTGCCTTAAGCAGCAAGGAATACTCCATATTGGAGTATTTGGTGCGTAACAGAGGTACGGTGCTCTCCCGTGAGAGGATAAGCAACCATATCTGGAATTATGAATACGAGGGCGGATCCAATGTAGTGGACGTATATATCCGGTATCTGCGCCGCAAGCTTGACGACGGCTTTTCGCCCAAGCTTATCCATACTGTGCGTGGCGCGGGCTATGTGCTGCGGGAGGAACCATGATGCAAAAACGCTTGTCCATTAAAATGCGGGTCACGCTTTGGTTTACAGCGGTCATGATCGTGATGGTTGCAGCAACGCTTCTTTTTCTATTTTCGACAAGCCAAAAGGAGGTGCGAAACGCCTCCGCCTACACGCTGGAGGACGCCTTGCAGGATAACCTTGCGGAGATCGACTGCGAGGATGGCGCGCTCGTTTTTGACGATGATTTTATAAGCGTGAGGGGGGACGTCAGCGTTTCGGTCTATAGTGCTGAGGGCACGTTTCTTTACGGCAAAACGCCCAAGGGATTCGCTGTCGGTACGAGCTTCGCGGATCGGCAGCTGCAAACCGTCGAATCCTACGGCGTGGAATGGTATGCGTACGACCAGAGGGAAGCGGTTGACGAATATGGCGATATATGGATACGCGCCGTCATGTCGGCGGACGCCATTAAACAGACCTACGGCTCCATGCTCCACATAGCGGGTCTGCTTTTGCCCGTGCTGGTGCTGCTGTCCGCAGCCGTGGGGTACATGCTGACGCAACGGGCATTGCGGCCGGTGCGTCAGATCACGCAGACCGCTGAGCGGATCGGGGAAAGCCGCGACCTGACGCGCCGCATCGATCTTGGCGAGGGGCGGGACGAGGTGTATGTGCTTGCGAATACCTTTGACCGCATGTTCGACAGGCTGGAGGAAGCCTTTGAAAAAGAAAAACGCTTCACATCGGACGCCTCGCACGAGCTGCGCACGCCCACGGCCGTGATCCTTTCCACCTGCGAATATGCCGCGGTGCACGCGGATGCCCTTGCAGAAGCGAAAGACGCCCTTGCGTCGGTACAAACGCAGGCGCAAAAAATGAGCGCGCTCATATCCCAGCTTCTCATGCTCTCCCGTGCCGATCAGGGGCAGGAAAGGCTGCAGTGGGAGCTTGTTGATGTAAGCGAGCTTGCGGAGCTTGTGGCCGAACAGCAGCAGGAGCTGGCCGCAGGTCGGGGAATAGCCATTCGGACGAAGATCGCGCCGCATCTGCTTGTGCGCGGCGATGAAACGATGCTGATGCGGCTTTTCATCAATCTTGTGGAAAACGGTGTGAAATACGGGAGGGAAGACGGCTATGTTCAGATAGAGCTGGTGCAGGAGGACGATTGCGTCGTGGGTACGGTACGGGATAACGGGCGCGGCATCGCGCCGGAGAATCTTGGGCGCATATGGGGGCGCTTTTATCAAGAGGAGGAATCGCGGGGCGTGGGCTGCGGGCTGGGTCTATCTATGGCCAAGTGGATCGTGGAGGCGCACGCGGGGCATATCGACGCGGAAAGCGTGCAGGGGCAGGGAAGCGTATTTACGTTTTATCTCCCGAAAAATAACGCCGCATCTTAATATGCCTTTAATATTTCACCTGTACAATGATGGCAGGATCAAGAAAGACCTGCCATCATTGCATGTAAAGAAGGAGAGAAAATGACCATGAAAAAGATCGTATGTATATTGACTGCTGCGCTGTGCCTGAGCCTGCTTGGCGGCTGTGCGCAAATGCTGCCCGCCAACGCGATGCTAGATACCAAGGGCGCACAAACGGCACAGGCCGCATCGGCGACGGAGGGCGCGCAGGCGGCCACGGGCGTGACGGCGGAGGAGGCAAAAAAGAGCGCCTTAACCCACGCGGGCGTTGCGGAGGGCGATACCAGCCGCATGCGCGTGAAGGAGGACAGGGAGGACGGCGCGATGGTGTTTGACGTGGAGTTTACCGCGGGCGATACCGAATACGAATATGAGATCAGCGCCGCCACGGGCGAGGTGCTTTCTATGGATATCGACACGAGAAAAGGCGGCAGCGCGCCACAAAAGCCCGTTGCCGACGCAAAAACGCCGCCCGAGGATAATGCCGTTAAGAAGCCGGGGGATGGCAGCCAGCCCGCGGCGGGCACAGCGAACGATATCGGCGAGGATGCGGCCAAGGCCGCCGCACTCTCTCATGCGGGACTTGCGGAAGCAGATGTGATCTTCGGCAAATGCAGCCTGACCAACGCCAAGAACAACGCGCGCTATAAGCTTAAATTCTTCGCGGGCAACGCGGAATACGAGTATAAGATCGACGCCGCCACAGGCGCGGTGCTGGAATATGAGAAGGACAGCATTTCCGGCAAGCCCGGCGCCGGCCACCAAGTTGACGCGACGGCCTATGTGGGCGAGGATGCCGCAAAAAAAGCCGCGCTTGCTTACGCGGGTTGCACCGAGGAGCAGGCGGAGCGCCTGCGCATGGAATTCGACTATGAAAAGGGTTGTGCCGAGTATGAGGTGGAATGGTATGTAGGCAATATGGAATATTCCTGCGAGGTGGACGCGTCCACCGGCGAGATACTCAGCTTTGAAAGCGAGATCGACGATTGACGGTTGCGGATGCAACATGCGGCTGCCTGTATAGGTGAACCTGTATAGGCGGCCGCTTTTCTTTTTAGATACGGCGTTCAGCGGCGTTAAAATTCCGCTAAGAAAGCGCGTATCTACTTGAAAAGAGCGACAAATCTCACTAAAATACACTGCAATGGGTCAGAATATCTTAGACAAGGAAGTGCCGATGAAGGAACGCGGTATGGCAACGTACAGCTTAGGCATCGATATAGGCTCGACAACCGTAAAGGTGGCGCTGCTCGACGAGGCGGGACGGCTTGTATGCAGCGATTATCGCCGCCATCTTGCCCGCATTCAGGAAACGCTGGCAACGCTTCTGCAAAAGATGCGGGAAACGGCGGACGTGCGGCGAATGCGCGTTGCAATGACAGGCAGCGGCGGGCTTACGCTTTCCAAGCAACTGGGTATCCCCTTTGTGCAGGAGGTCGTTGCCGTAGCGGAGGCGCTGCAAAGGCAAGCGCCGCAAACCGACGTCGCAATAGAGCTGGGCGGCGAGGACGCGAAGATCATTTACTTCACAGGCGGTATCGATCAGCGTATGAACGGCATTTGCGCGGGCGGTACCGGCTCTTTTATCGACCAGATGGCGTCGCTTTTGCAAACGGACGCAGAGGGGCTGGATCATTATGCGGCGGATGCGCATGAAATCTACCCTATCGCGGCCCGTTGCGGCGTGTTTGCCAAAACCGATATACAGCCGCTTATCAACGAGGGAGCGACGAAGCCCGACCTCGCCGCATCCATTCTTCAGGCGGTGGTCAACCAGACCATCAGCGGTCTGGCCTGCGGGAAGCCCATCCGGGGCACGGTCGCCTTTTTAGGAGGGCCGCTGCACTTTTTGCCGCAGCTTCGGCAGGCGTTTGTGAAAACCCTGGGCTTGACGCGGGAGCAAACTGTCGTACCGCCGCATTCGCATCTTTTTGCTGCCATGGGCGCTGCGCAAAACGCGCCGACTGACGCTGTATGCGATGTGGATGCCTTGGCGCATCGCCTGCAAAACGGCGTTGCGCTGGAAGCGGAAATGAACCGCTTGCCGCCGTTGTTTGTGGATGCCGAGGCATATGCGGCGTTCTGCGCGCGGCATGGGCAATACCATGTAAGGCGCGAAGCGCTCCAAACATATACGGGGAATTGCTATCTTGGTGTGGACGCCGGTTCCACCACAACAAAGCTTGCGTTGGTGGACGAGGACGGCGCGCTCTTGTGGTCATTCTACAGCGGCAATCAGGGCAGCCCGCTCTTTACGGCCATTTGCGCCATCAACGAGCTTCGCGCATTGCTTCCTGCAAGCGCGCATATCGCTTATTCCTGCTCCACGGGCTATGGAGAGGCATTGCTGCAAAACGCGCTGATGCTGGACGAGGGCGAGGTCGAGACCATCACCCACTACACCGCCGCTGCGTTTTTTGACCCGCAGGTGGACTGCATCCTGGATATCGGCGGGCAGGATATGAAGTGCATCAAGATCAAAAACGGTACGGTGGATACCATCCTGCTCAACGAAGCCTGCTCCTCCGGCTGTGGCTCCTTTATCGAGAACTTTGCGAATTCCTTGGACTATTGCGTGGAGGATTTTGCAAAAGCCGCGCTGTTTGCGCCGCACCCCATCGATTTGGGCACACGCTGCACGGTCTTTATGAACTCCAACGTGAAGCAGGCGCAAAAGGAAGGGGCGTCCGTTGCGGATATCTCCGCGGGCTTGGCGTACTCCGTCATCAAAAACGCCCTTTATAAGGTTATCAAGCTCACGGACGCAAGGGAGCTTGGCGCGCATATCGTCGTGCAGGGCGGTACGTTCTATAACGACGCGGTATTGCGCAGCTTTGAACGCATCACGGCGCGCGAGGCGATACGTCCGGATATTGCGGGCATTATGGGCGCATTTGGCGCGGCGCTCATCGCGCGTGCGCGCTGCGGCGGGAGGGAGACGCGGATGCTGTCCCTCGAGGTCATTGCGGGGCTGACTGCCGAAACCTCCATGACGCGCTGTCAGGGCTGCACCAATCACTGCCTGCTCACCGTCAATCATTTTTCCAACGGGCGCAGCTATATTACAGGCAACCGCTGCGAACGGGGGCTTGGGCAGGAGCGGCGAAAGGATGACACGCCAAATCTGTTTGCCTATAAGCTAAAACGCATGTTCGCGTATCCTCCGCTGCCTGCGGAGCAGGCGTATCGGGGGACGATCGGCATCCCGCGCGTGCTGGGCATTTTCGAGGACTATCCGTTCTGGGCTGTATTCTTTAAGACGCTGGGCTTTCGCGTGCTGCTTTCGCCTGTATCTACCCGCCCTCTTTATGAGCGGGGCATGGATTCCATTCCCAGCGAATCCGAGTGCTACCCCGCCAAGCTCTCCCACGGGCATGTGCAGTGGCTGATCGAGCAGGGGTGCGACACGATATTCTTCCCCTGCGTGTTCTTTGAGCGAAGGGAGAAGGGCGAGGCGCAGAATTGTTATAACTGCCCGATCGTGACCTCCTATCCGGAGAATATCAAAAATAATCTGGAGGATATCGCCAAGGTTCGCTTCCTCCATCCTTTTTTGTCGTTGACGGACAGAGATACGGCAGCCAGCAGGCTCGCAGCGGTATTCGCGGAGGAATACGACATTTCGGGGCCGGAGACGCGCCATGCCGTGCTGCTTGCGTGGGCGGAGCTGCTCAAAGCGCGTGAGGATGTGCAAAGGGCAGGCGAAGCTGCGTTAGCATGGATGTGCGCGCATGACGCGCACGGTATCGTGCTGGCGGGGCGGCCGTATCACATCGATCCCCAGATCAACCACGGCATCCCCGAAATGATCGTTTCCTACGGCATGGCCGTGCTGACGGAGGACGCCGTATCCCATCTTGCCGTGGCGGAGCACCCGCTTCGCGTGACCGATCAGTGGATGTATCACTCCCGCTTGTACGCGGCGGCGGCGTTTGTAAGGACGCGGGAGGATCTTGATCTCATCCAGCTTAATTCCTTTGGCTGCGGGCTGGACGCCGTCACCACCGATCAGGTGGCGGAGATTTTGAACGGCTCTGGCAAGATCTATACCGTGCTTAAGATCGATGAGATCAACAATCTTGGCGCTGCGCGCATCCGGGTGCGCTCCCTGCTTGCGGCACTTCGGGACAGGAAGCAAAGGCCGCAGCTCAGGCAGATTCACTCCGCCGCCTATCACCGCGCTGAATACACAAAATCGATGCAGCAGGCTGGCTACACGATCCTTTCCCCACAGATGTCGCCGATCCATTTTCGGCTTCTGAAGGCCGTTTTTAACCGCCACGGTTACAGGATCGAGGTGTTGACCAAGGAGGATCGAAGCATCGTGGACTGCGGCTTGAAGTATGTCAACAATGACGCGTGCTATCCTTCTATCGTTGTGGTGGGGCAGATCATGCAGGCCGTGCTTTCGGGGGAGTATGATACGGATAAGCTTGCCATCGTCATGTCTCAAACGGGCGGGCCCTGCCGTGCTTCCAACTATGTAAGCTTTATACGTCGCGCGCTTGAAAAGGAAGGGCTGGGGCATATCCCCGTGATCTCCGTCAACACCAACGGCATGGAGAAAAACAGCGGCTTTACCTATACGCCAAGCCTCGTTTTGCACGCCATGCAGGCGGTGATGTACGGCGATCTTCTCATGCGCGTGCTGTATCGCGTGCGACCCTATGAGGCGGAGGCGGGTGAAGCCAACGCGCTGTATGAAGCGTGGAACGCGCGCTGCCTACAGTCCCTTTCACACGGCGCCACAAGCATCAAGGGCTTTATCGATAACGTGCGCGGTATCGTGCGTGATTTTGACGCGCTGCCCTTGCAAGATGGCGTGCAGAAGCCCCGCGTGGGCATAGTCGGCGAAATACTCGTCAAATATCATCCGCTTGCGAACAATCGCCTAGTAGAGCTTTTGGAGCGGGAGGGCGCGGAAGCTGTCGTTCCCGATCTGATGGACTTTTTGTACTATTGCTTCTTCAATACGGATTTTCGCGCGGAATATGTCGGTGAAAGCAAGACCAACGCCTTCTTTATCAAGCAATGCCTGCATATCATGGATATTTTGCGCCGCCCCGTCGTGCGTGCGCTTAGAAAAAGCGAGCGCTTTGATCCGCCGGGAGACGTCGCCCGCATGGCGGAACAGGCGAAGGCCTTTATATCCTTAGGCAATCAGTCGGGCGAGGGGTGGTTCTTGACGGGCGAAATGCTGGAGCTGATCGAAAACGGCGTAAAGAGTATCGTATGCGCGCAGCCCTTTGGATGCCTGCCCAACCATATCGTGGGGAAGGGCGTGATCAAATCCCTGCGCGCGGCGTTCCCCGGCACCACCATCACAGCCGTCGATTACGACCCCGGCGCAAGCGAGGTTAATCAGCTCAACCGCATCAAGCTTATGCTCTCCACCGCCAACAAAGCGATGCGCGCGGAAGCGGAGGCGGTGTGTGTATCGGAGGAAGCAGCCACGCCCGTCGGCATGTAAGCGTTGCTGCTATCCTATAAAAAAGGCCGTTGCCCATCGCAGCGGCTTTTTCGTTGCATTGGCGCATTGCTGGATGCTATACTGACAACGTCCGTTGCGGATGATGCAAAATAACGAAAAAATCAAAAAATAACCTAACGTGACCTATTGCTCATGACGCTGCGTTATATACTAGAATGAACGCAAGGAGGTGAAATCTATGTCACAATATACGACCGGTGAAATGGCAAAGCTGTGCGATATTACCGTGCGCACCGTGCAATTCTATGATGAACGGGGTCTGCTGCATCCGTCCGAGCTGACGGAGGGAGGCAGAAGGCTTTATTCCGATGAGAATCTTGCGCGGCTGCGGCTGATCTGCCTGCTCAAATCCCTCGGGCTGTCGCTGGACGCGATCATGGGCGTGCTGCAAAGCGAAACGTCCACTAACGTCCTGCTGCTGATCCTGGATGAACAGCTTAAGACCATCGATAGCGAGCTTTCTTCCCTGCATGCGCGCAGAAAAGCCATTGCAACGATCCGCCAAAGCATAACCAACGGCGAGATCAAATCGGTTACTTCCATGGGTGACATAGACGCCATGATGAAAGGTAAAGAAAAACTAAAAAGAACCCGCATTGTATTGCTGGCGGTAGGACTCGTCATTGACGTATTCGAGTTCGCAGCGCTTATCTACTGGATACGCACGGGTGTTTGGCAGCCCTTTGCGATCGTGATGCCGCTGGTGCTGATAAGCTGCGCGCTGCTCATACGGATGTATTATAAGGCGACAGCGTATATCTGCCCCGTATGCAACGAGCGGTTCAAGCCCACGCTAAAGCAGTTCTTTTTCTCCAATCACACGCCGAAAACGCGCAAGCTGACCTGCACGCATTGCGGACAAACGGACTGGTGCGTGGAAACCTATCAGGAGGACTGAACCATGTGCAAAAAAGCGCCTTAAACGGCGCTTTTTTGCGTTCGGTTGGCGCTTTAGCGACAATAAACCACCAGCTATGCTGGTGAGAATAAGAGATTTA
>JAUNJX010000051.1 GCA_030533005.1 Clostridia bacterium
TAGCGAACAGTTGCAAATTGTAACCATCGACAAAGGTCGAATGACCTTTGTCGATCCCCCCCTACCCCGCGTAGGGTAGATACTCTTCAAAATAATCCTGCTCCGGCACATCCGCGATGGCCCAGCCCCAGCCTGTTGCGACGTCCTCCGCAATGGCGATGCTGCCCGTTACGCCGTCCTTTGTCACAAACGCCGCGCTCGATTGCGCGTCCGTTCCCGTGATAAGCAGCTCCGTGCCCGCGGGCAGCTCGTCGGGCTTGCCGTCCATGGTGACGGGCAGCGGCTTTGCGGTTTTGAGCGTGTAGAATTCCCATGTGTCAGGATCGTCCGCGGGCAGGGTGGCCGTGAAATCCCACGCGCTCTGCGGTGCTGGCGTGAACACATCGCCCGAAAGCGTATAATCGCGCAGCCCCACCCGCGTGCCCAGTACGTTTACATACGCGCTTACCCGCACGCCGTTTTCTACAAAGCCGTCGATCAGCCCGTAGCAATCCGAAACGCAGGTCACGCAGTCGCTTTCTAAAAAGCACAGGCCGCGAAACGCTTCGCCCTCGCTGCGCCAGCATTTGGTGATGAGGTCGTCCGAGGCGAAGGTCTGCGAGAAGAACAGCTCCGCGCGCCCGTCCGCGTCCATGTCCGCCACATACCCGTAGGCCGCGTAGGTGTAGGGTTCGGAGCACTGGCGCAGCGTTTCCTTGCCGGTATCGTCCGCCACCACGAAATAGAAGATCGTCTCGTCCTCCTCCGCGCCCGGATCGTCCTCCACGACGAGTATGGAGACGGTTTCCTCCCTGCCGTCGCCGTTGAGATCGGCCGTCTTGCGCTCCCCCGCCTCGATGCGCACGGGCGCTGTGATGGTCACGACAGGCGCGGGCGTTTCCTTGGGAACGGGCGTTGGCGTTGCCGCGGCCTCCGTCGCCTCCGGCGCGGCCGTTGGTGCGCCCGCGCAGCCGGCGCAGAGCAGGCCCAGGGCGAGGATTATAATAAGAAGCTTTTTCATAAAAGCAAAACCCCTTTCATCGTTTGGTATTCGTATTATAGCATATTTACGCCCTGCCCGTGTCGGAAATACGCGAGCGCCTGACGTGTCATGCGCGCGTGATAGAAAAGCGCCGCATTTCGGCGTTTTTATGAAAAACATACGCTTTTTTGCGCGCGTATGCTATTTTTAAACATTGCTTTGTAGCATAAGCGAAAAAAATATGATATGATACCTCTATATCGAAATATGGAGAATGGCCGCATGATCGCTTTGCTTTCCCTGACCGATGCGCTTTGGGTGTTCCTTGCCTATGCTTTTTTGGGCTGGTGCACGGAGGTGACCTTCGAGGCGTGCCTGCACGGAAAGTTCATCAACAGGGGCTTTTTAAACGGCCCCGTCTGCCCCATTTATGGCTGCGGCATGCTCGTGGTCGTGCTGCTGCTCTCGCCGCTCAAGGAAAACCTGCTCGTGCTGTTCTTCGGCTCCGTGCTGCTGACCTCCACGCTGGAATTTCTTACCGGGTTTGCGCTTGAAAAGCTGTTCCATGATAAATGGTGGGATTACAGCAAGGAGCCCTTCAACATCAAGGGCTACGTGTGCCTGCGCTTTTCGCTTTTGTGGGGCTTGGCGTGCGTGTTTGTGATGGAGATCATCCACCCGCTCATCATGGGGACGATCCACATGATACCGGCGCGGCTGGGCACGGCGCTGCTGTGCTTGGCGTACGCAACGCTGCTTACGGACACGGTGCTGACGCTGATCGCCACCGTCAAGCTTTTCAAAAAGCTGGTGGCCGTGCAGGCGCTTTCCGCGCGGCTTCGCGCGGTGGCGGACGATATAGGCGAGCCGCTTGCGGATAACGCCATCGCCGCCAAGGATCGCTTTGAAAAGCGCAAGGCGCATGCCGAGGAGCTGCATGATCACCTCAAGGCGTACGCGATGGACAAGCCCATGATGGAACGCCGTATCCTTGCGGCCTTCCCGCGCTTGCAGCACGGTACCTATAAAGAAGCTTTGGAACAGCTGCGCGCGCATGTGGCCGAAAGGCAGGCGCAAAAGCAGAATGACCACGATCAATGATACAGGAGTTTGACCTATGCCCGTTTTAGCCGCCGTCGCCGTACCCCATCCCCCCATCCTGCTGCCCGAGGTGGGGCGCGGTGAGGAAAAGAAGCTTATGGCCACCCGTGACGCGTACTGCGCTGTCATGGCGCGCATCGCCGCGCTCAAACCGGATACGGTGGTGCTCATAAGCCCGCACACGGCGACCTACCTCGATTATTTCCACATCTCCCCTAACACGTCCGCCCACGGGGATATGGGGCGCTTTCGCGCGCCGCAGGTCACGGTGGACGCGCGCTATGATACGGCGTTTGTGCAGACGCTTTCGGCGATCGCAAAAACCGCGGATATTCCCGCGGGCACGCAGGGCGAAGAGGACGCGTCGCTCGATCACGGCACGCTTATCCCGCTGACGTTTTTAAACCGATTCTATACGGATTACAAGCTGGTGCGGCTGGGCTTTTCGGGGCTGTTCCCAAGCGTCCACTATCAGCTTGGCAAATGCATCCAGCAGGCGGCGGACGCGCTTGACAGGCGCGTCGTGATCGTCGCAAGCGGCGATCTTTCCCATAAGCTGACCGCCGACGGCCCTTACGGCTTTGCCGAAGAAGGCCCGGTATTTGACGAAAAAGTTACTGCGGCGCTCAAGGACGCGGATTTTCTCTCGCTCTTCTCCCTCCCCCAGTCTCTTGCCGACGCGGCCGGGGAATGCGGCCTTCGTTCCTTCCTCATCATGGCGGGGGCGTTGGATCGCCGCGCGCTCACCCACGAGCTGCTCTCCTACGAGGGGCCGTTCGGCGTGGGCTACGGCATCGCGTACTTCGCTGTAACGGGCCGGGACGACGCGCGCGCCTTTGACGCCATCTATGAAGCGAAGGCGCGGGCCGAAAACGCCGCGCGAAAGCAGGAGGAGGACGCGTATGTGCGCCTTGCCCGCTATGCGGTGGAGCGATATGTCCGCACGGGGAAGCGTCCCCCGCTTCCCGAGCTTCTGCCGCCGGCGCTTACGGAGGATCGCGCGGGGGTGTTCGTCTCCCTCAAGGCATTCGGGCAGCTTCGGGGCTGCATCGGCACGTTTTTGCCCACAACGTCGAGCATCGCGCAGGAGATACTCCAAAACGGCGTGTCCGCGTGCTCTGAGGACCCGCGTTTCCCGCCCGTAAATAAGGCGGAGCTTGAAGATATTGTCTACAGCGTGGACGTGCTGGGGGAGGTCGAACCCATCCTCTCCATCGCGCAGCTCGACCCCAAACGCTACGGCGTTATCGTGCAAAAAGGCAATAAGCGCGGCCTGCTCCTGCCCGATCTTTCGGGCGTGGACACCGCCGCGCAGCAAATACAAATAGCAAAACAAAAGGCGGGCATAGGGCCCATGGAGGACGTCGCCCTCTCCCGCTTCGAGGTGATTCGCCATGCTTAATTGTGATCTTTGTCCCCATCGCTGCGCCCTCGAGGAGGGCGAAACCGGCTTTTGCCGTGCCCGCACCAACAAGGACGGCAAGATCGTCGCCAACAACTACGGGCGCGTTACGTCGCTGGCGCTGGACCCCATCGAAAAAAAGCCCTTTGCCCGTTTTCATCCCGGCGAGCAGATCCTCTCCGTGGGCAGCTACGGCTGCAATCTGCGCTGTCCCTTCTGCCAGAACCACGATATTTCCATGGCGGACGAAACGGTGGACGCGGCGTATTTTTCGCCGGAGTTTTTGATCAAGACCGCGCTTTCCGCCGTGGACGACGGCAACATCGGCCTTGCATTCACCTATAACGAGCCGCTCATCAGCTTTGAATATGTGCGGGACTGCGCGCGGTTGGCAAAAAAGCACGATCTGTTGGTAGCGCTAGTCACAAACGGCATGATCCTAGAGGACCCGCTGCTCTCCCTCCTCCCCTATATCGATGCGATGAACATCGACCTCAAGGGCGCGACGCAGTCCTTCTACGATATCGTCAAGGGAGATTTGGAGACCGTCAAGACCACCATCGCCGTGGCGGCATTCCGCTGCCATGTGGAGATCACCACGCTCATCATCCCGGGCTTAAACGACACGGAGGAGGAGATGGAGGCGCTAAGCGGCTGGCTTGCGTCCATCGACCCCGCCATCCCGCTGCACATCACCCGCTTCTTCCCCCGCCACCAGATGAAGGACAAGCCCCCCACGCCCAAGGAGACGGTGGAACGCCTGCGGGATGTGGCGGCCAAAAAGCTCCGGTATGTGTATACGGGGAATTGCTGAATTTTTCAAACAACAGGGTTTTCCGGAAAGCGCAGTTGATACAATGGACAAAATGAGGCATACTATAAGCATAGAGGAGATCCGCAGCTTATGCGACAGCGGGTCTATCGTTTGGAGCGAGCATTGCGGAACCCGTATGCGCGGAAGAAAGATTAAGCGCGCAGATGTTCTGTGCTGTGTGCAAAACGGGGAGATCATCGAGGACTATCCTGCTGATATAGCGCCAAGCTGTCTGATTTTCGGTCTTTCCACAGCAGAAAACATCCTGCATGCCGTATGCGGCATAAAGGATGATACCGTCCACATGATAACAGCCTACTATCCCAGTAAGGACAAATGGGAGGACGACTATAAAACCCGAAAGGCGGTGAAGTAAATGCGTTGTTTTTCCTGTAATGGAAATATGGTGCCCGCAACAAAAAAATATGTTGCCAATCTTGACAACTGCGTCATCATCATCAAAAATGTGCCCGCTCTGGTTTGCGATCAATGCGGCGAGGTCAGCTATACCGATGAAGTCTTTGCAAAGCTGGAGGCGATGGTTGACAAGCTGGCCGCCATCGTACAGGAAGTCGCCATCGTCGAATATTCCGCGTCGGATAAGGTTGCATAATACCTTGGCATGCACAATGACGCAGCCTGACGATCCACCACAGCGCCCCCGCCGGCAAAGGCGGGGGCGCGTGCTTATCGTTTGGTTATGCGGATTTCCTATGCCCTTTACGCTGCTTGTTCCAAATTTCGACGCCCTCTACCCTTCCCTCACCGCATAATGCACAGCACCCACGGCCTGCCCGAACTGGGCGACGGTATAGGCGTCGCTTTTTGAGAGCGCGCGCATGAGCGGCGAATTGGCGAGGCTTTCGTTCGCCATGCAAAGCTCGATAGACTCCACGCGCCGTCTGGCGCCCTCGTATAGAAGCGCGAAGCAGGCGGGGGATTTGACCATGCGCCCGTAGAGCGCGCGGGATTCTGCGGCGGGGCGCAGGATATAGTCCGTTTCCTTCCAGGTTTCCGCAAGGTATTCGCCGATCTCGCGGAAGATATCGCAGCATATGCTCTCTCCCGCGTCCGCCTGCTCCATCAAGCAGGCCAGCGCATCCTTGCGGCGCGCGGCGGGTACGAAAAGCAAGCCCCCCGCCTCCTCATAAAGCCCCTGTGCAAGCAGGCGCTCCCAAAGAAGCGGCTTTTCCTCCCGAATGTATTTGGCGGCAAGGCGGAAGACGCCGGATTGGGAGACATAGCGCTGCAGCGTGCCCGGAAGGTCCGTATTGACGTTGCGGTTGCTGCGCGCGTCCGCCGCGGGGTAACCGGCGGCCGTATCGCTGCCCAGATCGATGATGAAATTATAGACCTCCAACGGTATGTCCGGCGTTTCTCCATCGCCCTTTACCCAGCCCGTGCCCAGCTCCGTACCCAGCGTGTGTGCGAAAAACCCCGCCGACACGTCCGCGCCGCCTACGGCGCTTTCCACCGCCGCCGTAAAGGCCGCCATCGTCCCGTCGTTGCAGTCTTGCACCGGTCCGCCGGGCAGAACATATCCTGCAAGGCGTTCGTGCAAGCCCGCGACCTTCGCAAATTCTTTTTCGTAATCCAGCTTGATATTCTCCCGTATGCCCTTCGTTTTGGCCGTTTCTCCGCCCACGATGCGGTTTAAAATGACCACGTCCGGAAAGCACAGGCCGATCGCGTCAAAAGGGCGTTTATGGGAAAGCAGCGCCTCCTGCGCGTGCGCAAGCGCCCACAGCGCCTCCGCCGAAGCCGTCTTGGGCAAGGCGGAAAGGGCCGCGGCGCGTCCATCAAGCAAAAGGTTCGCCTGCGCGCAGGCAAGCGCCGCAAGCGCGCAAATAGGCTCCACGATGCCGCTTGCGTCCGTCGCCGACGCGGGGTTCCAGTCATATTCCACGCAAAGCAGTAGCTTATCGCCGCACGTTGCCGCAAGCTTCACGTCCGTGTCGCCGATGTCCATGCCTAAAATAAGCTTATCCCGTGTGCGCGCGGGCAGCGCCGCAAAATCAAACGTGCGCACTGAACCGACCGCAAGCGGCGCTTCCTCGGGTTCCTCCGATACGTCGTGCACATAAAAATGAAAGGCTTCGCCGCCAAGAAGCGCCGCGACCACACGCTCGTTGACGTTGAGGCACTTGCCGTAGCCCTGCCGCGCCCCCTTGGAAAGCCCCACGTCGAACCCGTCCTCAAGGCCTTCGGCAAGGTCGAGCAGCGCCTTATCCGCCGTATCGACATAGATATCCACGCGCTGCGCGCCCAGGGCGGAGAGGCTGTTATAGAGCACGGCGTACACATAGCGCTTCACAAACGCCTGCTCCGCCGCCTCTTTGCAATAGGGAAGCGGCAGAGAAAACACGCGCACGCTCCCGTCATATAGCTTGATGTGCACCCGAAAGGGGCGCACGCCGATCTTTGCAAAGCGCTGACGCACCTCGCTCAAATAAACGGGTGCGTCCTGCTGTGCTTTTTGTATAAACGCCTGCATAGCTTAGCGGATGAAGTTGGTCTGCACGCCTTTTTCAGGCTTGGGTCGCTCGATGCCCGCAGCCTTCCCCGCCTCCAGGGATTTGAGCATCCACGCCATGTTGCGCCCCAGCGTGCGCATGGTCTGCATGCCCTCCAAGTCCTGTTTTACCTCGTCGGGCGTGTTGCCGTGCACCATGTTCCAATACTGCGAGGAGACGATGGGCATGCTCCGTATGCCAAAGTATTTGTTGAGCTGCTCCCACGCGGCGGTCGCGCCGCCCCTGCGGCAGCTTAGTACAACGCCGCCCGGCTTGTAGGCGTGCATCTGGCCGCCCGCGTAGAAGAAACGGGACAAAAACGTGGTGATCGCGCCGCTGGCCGCCGCAAAGTGCACGGGCGAGCCGAATATGTACGCGTCGGCCGCTTCGGCCTTTTCCAAGATCGCGTTTACGGGGTCGTCGTCAAATACGCAGCGGCCGGGCGACTGCGTGCCGCAATAGCCGCAGCCCGTGCAGGTGTGGAAGCAGGCTTTGCCAAGCTGTACGATCTCGGTCTCAATTCCTTCCTTCTCCAGCGCCCCCGCGACCTCGCTAAGTGCCGTGTAGGTGCAGCCCTTCTCGTTGGCGCTGCCGTTAAAAAGCAATACTTTCATGGTTTTCTCCTTCTTTGATCTTGTTTATTGTATGCCTCGCGCTACCGCGCTCATTTCCTTTTGCCGATCCATACCGCCGCAACAAAGAGCGCCACCGCCAGCACGAGTATGCCAAGCCACACCGACGCCGGCAGTGTGGGCGCGCCGCCCGTCGCAGGCAATTCCGCGATGGGTAAAACGTCAAGCGACGCGCGCTTTACAAACGTCGTTTGCATGTATCCGTCCGTATACTGCACCCGCAAGCGGTGCTCGCCGTCCTTGAGCGTTTGCATGAAGGCATCCGCAATGCGGATGCTGCCGCCGGCAACGGTGACAAAGCCCCGCTCCACCATCACGCCGTCGATGGAAACGCTGACGAATTTGTCGGCAGGGCCGTTTACCGCAAAGGCAAAATCGCCGCCGTTATAGCGAAGGCGCTCTCCGCCGTTTGCGCTGTAGAGGTTCTGGCTGTTGTACGCGTCGGGATCGAATATGCCCGCGGGGCTGCTGTCCCGTTCGTGAAGGACGGTGGTAAACACGGGGGGCTTTGTAAAGGGCGCGCCGTAGGTACCGTCGTGAAGCGCGACGCGGTTATCCGCCGTAGGCTCGTCGTCCGTCCATACCGTGATATGGATCGTATCGCCGGCGGGCTGCGCCGCGATCTTGACCCACGTCTCCCCCGCCGTGCCAAGGGATACGGCATCCGAGATCAAGGCGCCCTTGTAGAAGGTAAAGTCCATAGCGTTTTCGTCACCGGGGAAGCCGTCGGAATGCAGCACCACGCTGCCGTCATAGGTGGGGCTGTCCGCGCCGCTGTAGAGCTTCAAGTATCCAAGGCTTTGCATGTTGAGCTTGAGCATGTCCAGCTCGCCGCTCATGCTCTTTGCGCCAAAGTATAACGAAACGTCCGTGGCCTGCCCTCCCTCGCGGCCCTTGAGGTAGCGCAGCGTGCCGTCGGGCATAAAGCGCGCAAGCTGCAAATCTGTCCCCGTAACGTCGGCATATTCGCCCGCGCCGCTTGCGTCCCGCGTCTTGCTCATGCTGATATTCATCTTGCCGCTGGAGCTTATCACATCGTACGCCGCGAAACGCGCGCCCTCGCCGGCGGCATGCAGGCTCAATCTGACATTGGTGGGCGTAAAGGGCGGCATGGCGCCCGATATCGCCTCGTATTGCAGCTCATCCGCCTCCATGTGCGGAAAGAAATCGCTTGTGTCCGTCACATCGACGGGGCAGGGGAATTCCCCATCCTTTTCCACATCGAACACACCATAGGATCGCACATACGACGCATCGCCGAATAAAGCGCCACCCGCAAGCGACGTGACGGGCTTGAGAGCATACTGCGCGTAGGTGTTGTTGATATCCTTGACGGTCAGAAAGGCGTTGGTGGGCGTAAACGGCTTGCTCTTGGGATCGTAGATATTGAACGTTTCGTTCATCTTTACGATATCCCTGTAGCGAATGGCGGCAAGCGGATAATCGTCGCCGTCAAACTCATGATACTGTATCTGCTCGCTGCCGCCGCTTGAATCCGCCGGCGCGTAGGTATCGTCATCGATTTTTTTAAGCCGTATCCATGAAAACCAGCACGCGGGCGGCGGGCCGCCCGGCTTTACGCAGTTTTCGTCAAAGAGCTTGAGGATGATATACGCCTCGCCGCCCTCGCTATATTCATAATAATCCACGCCTACGATCGCATGACCGCCCTCCGTGGTCGCTATGCTGAACAGGCAGGGTCTGTCCGCGTCGATATCCGCCTTGAAGCGGTTGACGATCAACCCGAGCTTTTGCCGCTCGAACCCGCCGTTCAATTTATCCGCCGAGATGGTGTTGGGCGTAACGGTGCTGCCGATCATTTGGCCGATCTGATAATAATTGATCATGTCGTGCACGGTGAGATTGCTTCTTGGCAGGGGCAGATCCACATAATTTTGCGCGGCCGGATAAAACGTCTCGATATGGAGCTTTTTTTCATCTGCCAGCATGTTCTTCTTGGTCAGGCGGTTGAGGATCATGGTGGAGGCCATGCCAAAGCAGGAGCCGTTGGAGATGGACTCCGTCATGCCGATCAGATCGCACTGATCAGTGTAATTGCCGATGGAAAGCAGCTTGTTCAAATACGGCGTGGTAAGATACCAGGTTCTAAAAAAGCTTGCGCTGTCATTACCGAAATGATAATTTCTGTCCGTGTCAAGATCGAACTGCGCGCATTCCTCCGTATCGATAAACCCATCCGAATCGATGGTCTGCCCCGGGTGCTCATCCTGCCAGCTTTGCGCCCGCGTCCAAACCGGCGCGCAGGAAAGCAGCATGCACAGGACAAGAAAAAAGGCTATGGGTCGCTTGGATAAAAGCATGGCGCACCTCAACAATACGAAAATGGGGGCGGGCTTTGCCCGACCCCTATATTTTATACGCATATGCCGCGTGCGTCAAACGGCAAAACTGTGAACGTGCAAGCGATCCACGCTTGGCCGGACATATGAGCATGATCCATTTAATGTTCGTTATATTTGACAATATTGCTGTTATTGTTTATAATAAAGAACATTATAAGCAAGGGGGTTCGATCATGCCCAAGCGAGCCGTCGTATTACTGCCCAAAACGCAGGAGATACTATCCCAAATGGGGGAACAGATCAAGCTGGCAAGGCTGCGCCGCAGGCTGTCCTCCGATCTGGTGGCGGCACGCGCCGGCGTGAGCCGCACGACCCTATGGGCGGTAGAAAAGGGTTCGCCCTCCGTCGCCATCGGCGCTTATGCGGCGGTTTTGCAGGCGCTTAATAATATGGATACGGATCTGCTGCTCGTGGCAAAGGATGACGAGCTGGGAAGAAAGCTACAGGATCTGGAGCTTCCCGTAAGAAAACGCGCGCCACGGCAGGAGGATGACTGAATATGCAAAAAACGATCTATGTTTATGAAAACTGGCGTGCTGCCACGCCAACGCTGCTCGGGCGGCTTTTTGTCGAAAGCGCCACGGTCTGAGTCGCAGCGCCATAGAATATATGCGCCCGGCGTTTCTTGTGCAGCATTTGCACGGATAACGCACAGGCGCATATGGATAAATCGTAAAAGCTTGAGCCGAACCCTATAAAAATGCCCTTGCCGTTTTCTTCATTTCCGCCGCTTCCGCCACGATATAGGTGCCCTCCGCCCTGTTTTCGCACAGCGATCTTCCCACGAACAGCTTCACGCCGTATTTCTTGGCGATCTGCACGCTGCGCGTTTCCAACACCTTGGCGCCGTTTTGCGACATGTCGATCATGTCGTCATAGCTAACGCTCGATAGCTTTCTCGCCCCCGCCGTCTTGCGGGGATCAGCCGTATATACGCCGTCCACGTCGGTATAAATATCGCAGTCAAAGCCAAGGGAAGCCGCCAGCGCCACCGCCGTGGTGTCCGATCCGCCCCGGCCCAGCGTCGTGATATCCCCATGCCCGTCTATCCCCTGAAAGCCCGCGACCACGGGCACTACGCCGCGCGAAAAGCAATCCTCCAGCGCCGCCGTATCGATATGCGTGATGCGCGCGCGGGTATGGTTGCCGTTGGTGCGTATGCCGCACTGCCAGCCAGTCAGCGACTGCGCGGGCACGCCCAGCGCGTTTAGCGCCATGGCCATGAGGCTCACGGTCTGCTGTTCGCCGGTGGAAAGGAGTACATCCATCTCCCGGGGGCTCAATACCTCCCCCATGTCCTTGGCAAGCGCGATGAGCGTATCCGTCATGCCGCCCATGGCGCTTGCCACCACCACGATGCGCTGCCCGCTCTTTGCGACCTTTGCCACGCGCGCGGCCACAGCCTTGATCTTTTCCGGCGTTCCTACGCTGCTGCCGCCATACTTATGCACCACGCCCTTTGCGGTACTGGTTATATTTACAAGCTGCATATATCCGCACGCTCCTTTGCTATCCTTCTGTCTTGCTTATAGCATATGGGATATTCGTGCGCATT
This sequence comes from Clostridia bacterium, assembly GCA_030533005.1. Lineage (GTDB taxonomy): Bacteria > Bacillota > Clostridia > Christensenellales > CAG-138 > JAQVRG01. The sequence goes on from JAUNJX010000051.1 coordinate 11,342, forward strand.
ACCATAGCATATCCTGCCGCGCATGTTGTAAAAATGGTTTTCGCGCTTGCCGCCATCTTTTCCCACATAGCAAAGGCGACGTCCCGCAGGACGCCGCCATGTATCGAATATGCCCAAACCCCTCAGCCCTCCGTCTCCTCCGCCCGCTCGGCCTCCTTTTCCTCGATGCGGGCGCTGACCCTGCGTTCCACCAGCTGCGAGATGACCGCAAGCACCGGAATGCCCAGTATCATGCCCCATATGCCGAACAGGCGGCCGCCCACGATGATGGCGGCCAGCGTCCACACGGGGCGAAGGCCGGTCGAATCGCCAAACAGCAGGGGTTTGAGTATGTTGCCGTCCACGGTTTGCAGGATGATGGTGAAGATGAGAAACCATATCGCCTGCACGGGAGAAACCAGCACGAGGATCAGCACCGAGGGGATCGCGCCGATCACGGGGCCGAAGGTGGGAATGAAGTTGGTCACGCCCACGATCACGGAGATCAAAAGGCCGTAGGGCATGCCCATGACGAGCATAAAGAGGAAGTTCGCCGCGCCCACGATGATGGCGTCCAGAAGATTGCTGCCCAAGAATTTCATGAAGGTCTTGTCGCAGCGCTGCACCACATCCGCGGCGTAGGTGAAGCTATCCTTACTCAGCATGGCGCCGAAGAAGCGGGCAAAGGATTCGCCTATGCGCTTCTTATCCAGCAGCATATAGATGGAGAAGATCACGCCCAGCAGGAAATCGAAGATGCCGCTGCCTACCCGCATGATGGCATCCAGTATGCGGCTTAGGTTTTGGCGCACCAGCGCCATGAGCTTTGTCAGCGCGTCCTGCCAGCTATCCAGCACCTCGTTGGCGTCCTGCGCCATCTCCGGGGTAAAGAAGGCGAACTGCTGCTGCAAGCTGTCAAGCATCACGCGTGCGGAGGCGATATAGTGATCCATGTTTTGAATCAGCAGCGTGATGGAATCGATCAGCTGCGGGATGACCATGGCAAAAAGTAGCGCCAGCACCGCCAGCACCAGCAAAAACGTCAAGGCCACGGCAAAGGCCGTCGCAAGCCTGCGCCGCTTGATGCGGCCAAACAGCCTTTCCTCAAAGAAGCGCACGGCGGGCAGCAGCAGATACGCGACGATGCCGCCCGTGATCACGGGACCGAAAAGGCTGACCACCCCGCCCAGCGCGGCCCAGACCTTAGAGAAATTCGTCAGCAGCAGATAGTAGGTCACCACCGCCATGAGCACGAGCATGACGGTAACGGCCTTCTTTTCCTTTATATAAGCAACGATCTTTCTTAGCATGACGTTCTCCCCCATGAAAGCTTTTATTACAGTATAAAGCACAGCGGCGGCGTTCGCAAGGTAACGCCGCCGCATCATTACAGTATCTTAACGCCGCGCCGGGCGTCTTACGCCGCAGGGTCGTCCAGCACGCCTACGAACAGCGGCGCGCCGCTCTGTTTGTCCACCACCGCGTACACGAACGGGCTGTCCAGATCCAAGGTAGGCTTGGGCGCGGGCGCCGCGGCCATGGCGTTCATCATCATGCCGGTGACGGCGGCGGCCTCCGTTCCCTGTTCGTCCACGATGACCTTCACCTTCTGGAACACGGTGGATACGTACAAGGGTTCCGCCACGGGTACGCCGACGCCGCTTAGATCCGCGCGGCTGTCGAACATGGTCTCTAAGCCCATCGCCTTTAGCGCGTCGTTCATGGTGATATCGAAGGTGACGGTGTATTTGGGCATATGGAAGTAGATGTCCGTGCGCTCGGCCTTTTGCATATAATCGGCAAGGCGTTTTGCCGTGAGCTGCGCTGCAAACGCGCGCGCATCCGTGCCGTTTGTGGGGCGAAGCGCCACGAATACCGTCTCGCCGTCGTCATAGGGCAGCACCACGCCCTCCACGCCCTCGTCGTTGATGTAGTCGTGCCGGCCCGAGCCGTTCATGAAGGGCGCTGTCACCTCCGTGCCGTCAGCCTTATGAAACACGCTGTCAAACGTGCCGTAGTCCTGAAAGGGCTTCTCCCATTTCCCCTTGAAATACACGGTGTTGAAAAGCGCGGCTGCGGCGGACGCATCCAGCGGCGCCGTAAGCGTCACGGGGATCATGCCGCGCGTGTTGTCGCTCACCCACTGGTTGATGGCGTCCATGGCCGCCTTGGTGGGAAGATCGGCCGCGAACACCTCCGCCGCGAGTTCCGCCTCGATGCGCTTTTGATAGTCCGCATCCAGCGCCACCTTCTTTGCATCCACCCACGCCGAATTGGCGATCGCAAGCTGGGTGCTGCCCGCCGTCTTGGCAAGCGCAGCCGCCAGCGCCTTGCAGCGCGCGTTCACCTCGCTCAATGTGCCGCCCATGACCGCTTCGGCCTCCCGCAGCGTTTCGCCGTCCGCGCCATTCATCATAAGCGCGAGGCAAAGGTAGGCGGACGTGGGCGAAAGAACGGTGTTGGTCTTTTCCGCCTTGAGCGCCTCCCGCAGCAGCGTAAAATCAAAATCCACTGCTGCGCCCGCTGCGGGCGCAGCCATGATCGGCAAGCCTTCCGTCTTTTCCATGCCTTCCATCTCCTCTTTTTCCATATTTTCCATGTTTTCCATTTCCTCCACAACGGGCGTCGTCACGGGTTCCTCGGGCTGTACAGGCGCCGCAACGCAGCCGCACAAAAGCGCGGGCAAAAGCAGCAGGGCGATGATCTTTTGTAACATGGCGGTTTCTCCTTTTATATGCAAAATTGAGCTTTCCTTATCATTATAACGCAGAAGGAGGCT
>JAUNJX010000052.1 GCA_030533005.1 Clostridia bacterium
AAGCTTGTGCGAACGCCGGCTGCCCGAACGCGGCTTGCCCCAATGCCGCAGGCTGCACCGCGGGCGTCTTGGGCGTGGACAATACCTGCCCCGCGGCGCAGGGCGAAGCCTGTGCGCTTGCAAGCGGCCTTGACAGCGTCATGCTGCCGCCGGGCTGCAGCGACGTGTGCGATGTTATCGCGGAATACCACAAGCTGACCCCGGAACAGGCAAAGGCGTCCATGGACGCGGGCGAGGAATATATGCTGGTGGATGTGCGCACGCAGGAGGAGTTTGACCAGAAGCATATCCCCGGTGCGCTGGTGCTGCCCAACGAGGAGATCGGCGACGACGCGCCCGTGCTGCTTCCCGATAAGGACGCCACCATCCTGCTCTACTGCCGCAGCGGCAGGCGCAGCAGGGAAGCCGCCGAAAAGCTCGTCGCCATAGGCTACACCAACGTTTACGACTTTGGCGGCATCATCGACTGGCCGTATGAAACCATAGAAAGCTGAGGCGACCTATATGACCGCTGAATTTATCGTAGCCGTGCACAGCCTTGTGTATCTGAACCATAAGGGGGATTACCGCAGCAGCGAGGAGATCGCGGAAAACGTCTGCACCAATCCCGCGCGCGTGCGCAAGGTCATGCAAAAGCTCAAAAAAGCGGGGCTGGTGGAAACACACGCCGGCTTCGTGGGCGGCTATCGGTTCGCAAAAAAGGCGGACGCGGTGACGCTTAATGACGTCTTTTCCGCCGTGGGCAAGCATGTCGTCAAAATGACGTGGCGATCGGGAAGTCCGGATATGGACTGCCCCATCGCCACGGGTATGCGCCCCTTTATGGACGAGCTGTTTGCCTCGCTTGACGACTGCTGCACAAAGCGATTGGAGGAGACCACCGTCGCGGATATCGACAAAAGGCTGTTTGGCGGCAAAACGCCCGCGTGATGGACGGCGTTAAACCGTAGGCGGCTCGCTTTGGCTCGTGCTTTCGTCCAGCCAATCCAATGTGCTTAAAAAGTGCTCCACCTGCTCCCCGGCGCGTCCTGTATACGCGGCGGGGTTCGTTGTGCGCGCCAACGCCTCCGCGTCCAGCGGAAACGCGGGGTCGGCAGCGAGGCGGGAAAGAAGATCGCAGTCCTCCCCCTCCTTCATGCGCGCGGCGGCGGCCATGGAATGCGTGCGGATGATCTCGTGCAGCATTTGCCTGTCCCCGCCCTGCCGCACGGCCTGCATGAGTATGTTTTCCGTGGCGAGGAAGGGCAGATTTTCCCGCAGCGCGCGATGGATGATCTTTTCGTTTACCACGATCCCTGCTGTGACGTTTTGCATGAGGCGCAGCACCCCGTCGCAGGCGAGAAACGCCTCGGGCATAGAAATGCGGCGGTTGGCGGAATCGTCCAGCGTCCGCTCGAACCACTGTGCGCTTGCCGTCATGGGGGCGTTCAGCGCGTCCGCCATGATGTAGCGGGAAAGGGAGCATATGCGCTCGCAGCGCATGGGGTTGCGCTTATACGCCATGGCCGACGAGCCGACCTGCGCCGCTTCAAAGGGCTCCTCAAGCTGCCTGTCGTGCTGCAAAAGCCGCATGTCGGAGGCGAAGCGGTAGGCACTTTGGGCGATAGAGGACAGCGCGTTCAGGATGCGGCTGTCCAGCTTCCTTGGATATGTCTGGCCGCAGACGGGATAGCATTCGTGAAAGCCGAAGGCCGCGGCAATGCGGCGGTTCATCTCGTCGATCTTTTCGCCGTCGCCGTCAAAAAGGGACATGAAGCTTGCCTCCGTGCCCACGGTGCCCCGGCAGCCCAAAAAGCGGATGGCGCGCGACGCGTCGTCAAGCTCCGCAAGATCCAGCAGCAGATCCTGCATCCACAGGCACGCCCGCTTGCCGACCGTCGTGGGCTGCGCGCTCTGGTAATGCGTGTAGCCGAGCGTGGGCGTATCCTTGTATTTGCGCGCAAAAGCCCTCAGGTTTTTCAATACCCCTGTGACGCCGCCTCGGATTAGTGTGAGCGCATCCCGATAGAGGATAAGATCGGCGTTGTCCGTCACATAGCAGCTCGTCGCGCCCAGATGGAGGATGGGCTTGGCGTTGGGGCACACGAGGCCGTACGCGTAGATGTGCGCCATCACGTCATGGCGGATGGCCTTTTCCTTTTCCTCCACCACGGCGTAATCGATATCCGCAACGTGCGATTCCAGTTCCGCGACCTGCTCTTTGCTTACCGGCAGCCCCAGCGCATGCTGCGCGCGTGCAAGCTCCACCCAGAGCTTGCGCCATGTCGTATAGCGCGCGTCCGGTGAAAAGAGGCGAAGCATCTCGCTTGACGCGTAGCGGGAGGCAAGCGGCGTTTCGTAGCGGTCGTGCATGCGTTTATACCTCCTCGATGATCGCCTGTCGTTCTGCCCCCACTGAAATATAGCGGATGGGGCAGCCGACGGCGTTTTCTATATACTTGACGTAGCGCTGCGCGTTTTGGGGAAGATCCGCAAAGCGCCGCACGCCGCTTACGTCGCACTGCCAGCCGGGCAGCGTTTCATAGACGGGCTTGGCATGAGAGAGCAGCGCGGGGAAGGGGAATTCCGTCGTTTCCCTGCCGTCGATCTCGTAGCGGGTGCATACGGGGATGCTCTCCATATAGGAAAGGATGTCAAGCTTGGTCAGCGCGATGCAGCTTGCCCCCTGCACCTTCGCGCCGTAGCGCGTGGCGACGAGGTCGAGCGGCCCCACCCTGCGCGGCCTCCCCGTGGCGGCGCCGTATTCGCCGCCCGCTTCGCGGAGTTTTTCGGCGTCTTCGCCAAACCATTCCGTCACAAACGGCCCTTCGCCCACGCAGGTGGAGTAGGCTTTTGCTACACCGATCACCGTATCCACCTTCGCTTCGGGCATGCCGCAGCCCACCGGCGCATAGCTTGCAAGCGGCGACGAGGAGGAGGTATAGGGGAATATGCCGTAATCGATATCCCGCAGCGCCCCCAGCTGCGCCTCAAACAATATGCGCTTGTCAGCCGCTGTCGCGGCGCGTAAAACCGCGCCCGTGTCGCGTATAAAGGGGCGCAGCCGCCCGCCGTAGGTCTCAAGCCAGTCAAGCAGCTCGTCAAGCGCGTAGGGCTTTGCCCCATAGACCTTGGTGAGCGTGAGGTTCTTCCATTCCAGTATGCCGCGAAGATGTTCCTTTAAGTAAGCGGGATAGAGAAGCTCCCCCGCCATGATGGTCTTTTTCTGGTATTTATCGCTGTAGACGGGCGCGATGCCCCGCTTGGTGGAGCCGTAGCACGCGTCCTTAAGGCGCGCTTCCTCCAGCGCGTCCAAGTCCCTGTGATACGGGAACACCAGCACCGCGCGGTCGCTGATGCAAAGGTTTTCCGGCGTGATGGATACACCCGCCGAAGTCAGCGCGTCCATCTCCGCGCAAAGCGCCTCCGGGTCGATCACCACGCCGTTGCCTAAGACGCTTAGCACATCCGGCCGGAAGATGCCCGAGGGGAGCAGGTGCAGGGCGAATTTCCCGTATTCGTTGATGACGGTATGACCCGCGTTGTTGCCGCCCTGATAGCGCGCCACCACATCGTAATGCTCCGCGACTAGATCGACCATCCGCCCCTTGCCCTCGTCGCCCCAGTTCACGCCCACGATCGCACAGTTTGCCATATGCTTTTTCCCCGCTCTTTCCACAGTTTTCTCTATCATAGCATAGAGGGGGCGCTTTGCGCCTTCCCCATCCTGCTTATGGGCGTATCGAAATTTTGAATATGGGGCGGCGATATGTTATACTGTCTGTATGCTATAAAACGAGGTGCATGATGCAAATACGCTATATTTTCCACAGCGGGTTCCTTGCGGAGACCGCACAAAGCTATTATCTGTTTGATTATTACAAGGGCGCGCTGCCTGCGCTCGACACGGACAAGCCCATCGTCGTGCTTTGCAGCCACAACCATGCCGATCACTATAACTCGGAGATTTTTCCGATGCTCCGCGAGGACGGCATGAAAGACGTGCGCGCGGTGCTTGCAAAGGATATCCTCAAAAAACGGTATCCGCCCGACGTGGAGGTGCTGTGCGTCTGCGCCAACGAGGTTTACGAGCTGCCTTACGGCGCGCGGCTGGAGACGCTTCGCTCCACGGACTGCGGTGTGGCGTATCTGCTTACGACCGACGAGGGCGTGCTCTTTCACGCGGGCGATTTGAACGACTGGACGTGGGAGAGCGAAAGCGACAGCTACAACTGCCAGATACGCGGCTCCTACCGCCATGAGATCGATAAGCTCAAGGGGCGTCCTATCGACGCGGCCTTTTTGCCGCTCGATCCCCGGCAGGCGAAACACTACGCGGACGGCCTGCTGTATTTTCTGTCCAAGGCGGACGCGAAGGCCGTCTACCCCATGCACTATTGGAAACAGCCCGAAACCATCCAGCGCTTTTTGCAGGCGTATCCGCAGTATCAAGGCGTCGTACAGTACACAGAGGACGTGAGATAAGGCGCTAGGCGTTTTCGATCTCGATCTGGCAGGCGCGCATGGCGTCGAGCGCGGTCTGGTGGCTTTGCGCCGTCACGCCCGCGCAGCACGCGGCGTCCACGACAATGCGCGTTTCGGGCAGGAACGCCTTTAAAAGAAGGGCGTTGCTGATGACGCAGATGTCCGTGCACAGGCCGATAAGCGTGATGCTCTCGATGGGCGCCACGGCGTTTTCGCTTGCGAGGCGTGCACCCAAGGCGGCGCTGCCAAAGGTCGGCTTGTCGATGGGCGGCTCTGTAACGAGCGGCGCGATCTCAGGATAAAGCTGCCAGCCCTCGCTTCCCTCTATGCAGTGCGGGACAGGCAGCTTTTTGCCCTCCTGCGTTTGCAGGTAGTTTTCGTGGTGCGTGTCGCGCGTGCAGAGCACCTTGCCAGAAAACCCCTTGATCTTCTCCACCACGCTGGGGAGGATGGCGACGGCCTCGGGCGTACCCAGCGCGCCGTCGATAAAATCCTTTTGCATATCCACTACGATCAAATATTTCATATGCGCTTACTCTGCTCCATTCCTGTATTTCCCTTCCATCATAGCACATCCGCGCGCGCGGCGAAAGCCGTACGTTTGCATAAAAAGCATCGCGTTGCAGGCGCGCGGATACGCTTGTCAACCTTGGGGCAGAATGATACAATCAATAGGCAATATATAATTTTCCGGGCATACTTGACGAAAGGGCGTATGGGGCAATGGCGGCGCGCACCTATCTTTGCATCGATCTCAAATCCTTCTACGCCTCCGTCGAATGTGTGGAGCGCGGGCTTGATCCCATGACCGCGAAGCTGGTCGTGGCCGATCCGGAGCGTTCGGAAAAGACCATCTGCCTTGCGGTTTCCCCCGCGCTAAAGGCGCTGGGGGTGCGCAACCGCTGCCGCGTATTCGAGATACCCAAAACCATCTCCTATATTATGGCGACGCCGCGCATGCAAAAATACATCGACTACGCGGCCGAGATCTACGGCATTTACTTAAACTTTATCGCCAAGGAGGACATCCACGTCTATTCCATCGACGAGGCGTTTTTGGATGTGACCTCCTATCTGCCCCTGTATGGCTGCACCGCCAAAGAGATGGCGGTCAAGCTCATGGAGGCGGTTGCATGCAAGGTGGGCGTCCGGGCGACCTGCGGTATCGGCACGAACCTCTACCTTGCAAAGATCGCGCTGGATATCACGGCCAAGCATGCGCCGGATTTCATCGGCGTCTTGGATGAACAAAGCTATCGGGAAACGCTTTGGGCGCATACGCCGCTTACGGATTTCTGGCGCATCGGCGCAGGCACGGCGCGGCGGCTGGAGGAGCTGGGCATATACACCATGGGCGAGCTCGCCCGCGCTGATGAGGAGCGGTTATATCGTACCTTTGGCATCGACGCGGAGCTTTTGATCGATCACGCGTGGGGGCGCGAGCCCGTCACCATCGCGGATATCAAGGCGTATAAGCCCAAGACCAGCTGCCTTACAAGCGGGCAGGTGCTCATGCGGGACTATACCTTTGAGGAGGGCAGGCTTATTGCCCGGGAAATGGCGGACGCGATGTGCCTTGACATGGTGGACAAATCCCTTGTCGCAAGCTCGGTTTCCCTTATGGTGGGGTATTCTAACGCCCTGCACGCGCCCTTTGCAAAGGGCAGCACAAAGCTTGCCCGCGCGACCAATGCCGACAGCGTTATCCTACCCGCCGTCACGGCGCTTTATGAGCGCATCGTGGAGCATGACAAGCCCGTGCGCCGCATGTATTTGATCTGCAACAACGTCATGCCCGACGCCGGCCTTGTGCAGACCAGCCTTTTTGACGCCGGGGACAACGTGGGGCTTATACGCAGCCGCAAGATGCAAAAGGCGGTGCTGGGCATCAAAAAGAAATACGGTAAAAACGCCATGCTGCGCGGCATGGATCTTGAGGAGGCCGCGACGGCGCAGGAGCGGAATAAGCAGATCGGAGGGCACAAAAGTGGCGAGTAGGCCGCGGGAGAAAATGCCCGTTTTGGAGCGCGCCAAGCAGTTTATGCCCTTTGCGGCGGTCAGGGGGCTGGACGCGGCGCTCGCGCAAAAGGAACGGGAGCTTGAGCGCGTGGAGAAGCGGGAGCTTTTCGAGGAGACGGCGGAGCAGCTCAACGAAACGCTGTGCATGCTCAAAAAGGGCATGCGACTATCCGTCACCTACTATGGCGACGGGACGTACCGGCAGGTCACGGAGGCGTTCGGGGCAGTGGACGCGGCGGCGCGCGTGCTGCGGCTGCAAAACGCGCGCATCCCCTTGGACGACATTTGCAGCATTGCGATAGAGGTATAGTAAAAACCAGATGGAGCTGGAAATATAAATGAGATAACCACCTATGGCTTCAGTGGTTATCTCATTATAAGGATGGATCTGCTTGAAAATTCAGCTTAGACGCAAGTCCAGCCGCCATCAATGTAAATGGTTTGCCCGGTGGTATAAGAATTATATTCGGAAGCAAAAAGCAATGTTTGTCCTTGCAATTCATCCAAGGTACCAAAACGCCCGATTGGACAGCGCTGTACTAAATATTGCGTTGCGGCATCGTTTTCGACCATCATTTCCGTGGGGAACATGCCCGGCCCGATCGCGTTAACAGTGATGTTATAGGCAGCCCATTCCTGTGCAAGGCTGCGCGTAAAGTTAGGAATGGCGCCTTTTGTGGCATTGTAGGAAAGAATGGGATTATGGAAGCTGGAAATTTTGCCGAACATAGAGGCGGTATTGATAATGCGCCCATAGTTGTTTTTAACCATGTTTTTGCCGCATTCACGCGCCATTAGGAAATACCCCGTCAAGCTGACATTCACGTCACGCTGCCACCTTTCCAATGGCAAATCGATCGTAGGACAAGGACTGATTGCACCGGCAACGTTAATCAAAATATCAATCTTGCCAAAGTGGTCAATTACCTTTTGCACGCCTTTGACGACCTGATCTTCAACAGAAACGTCGCATTGGATCGGCAGACATTCGCCGCCGGCAGCTTCGATCTCTGCTTTTAATTGCTCCAGGCGATCAATACGCCGGGCAAAAGCGGCAATTTTCGCCCCATGCTCTGCAAAGGTACGGCAATAGCTATTGCCAATTCCTGACGAAGCACCGGTAATAACGGCCACGCGGCCGGTTAAATCAAAATAGTTTTTCAATTTTAAACCTCCAGAAAAAAGATAGTGGAACGCGCGATAATCATTCGTGTTATTATCGATTCCATAGTACAATAAGGGAAAAGGGCAAACAATAAACAGTTTCGCAAAAGTGTTGGAATAGCTACACTTCCATAAAAATGAGGGAGATATAGATGAATAAACAAAGCATAAAAACACGGGCGATGATCGAAAAAGCGTTTTGGGAGCTGGCATGGGGCTATCAAACGATGGATAAAATCACAGTGGTGGAGATATGTAAATTAGCGGATATTCATCGATCCACCTTTTACCAGTATTATGATGATGTGTACATGCTGTTGAAAAAGATGAGCGAACAATATGTACAGGAAATCGAGGATATTTTTACACAAAGAGAAGCGGAGATAGAGCATGTGATCGGTGAAATACTGCAATATGTGCAGGCTAGGCGAAAAGAGATTATTTTCCTGAAAAACAACGTTGAACACACAGCGTTTTTTGAACAGACATATGCTCTTTTGGGCGCGTATTTGAAAGAGAAAATGTGTCAGGAAAAGGAGTGTGCGGATAGATTTGAGAACAGAGCGTTTTTTATGCTTAATTTTGCTACAGCGGGTTGCTATAATGTGTTTTGGAATTTTTTGATGTTAAATAATATGGCGGATAAAAGCGATGTGGCGATATACTTGCAGGAAATGATCATGCTGATTGCCCAGACAAGATAAAAGGAATGCGTGTGCGCAACAGAAAAGCGAACAGCCGCAAATTGAAAATATCGCCCCGGGTCATGACCCGGGGCGATACTGCGCTTACAGTGCGTCGATGCCTAAAATGTTCTTGGCGAGTATGCCGATCACAAAGGAGATCACGGCCACGGACAGGGAAATGACGGCCATTTCGCCAAAGCGGCGCAGGAAGGGCTCGTCCTTGGCAACGGCGATGTAATAATTGAAAAAGAGGATGATCAGCAGCACCACCGCGATCATGGTCGCAAACGCCGCCGTATACATGTGCGTGGGGAAAAGAAGGTAGGGCGTTACCAGCAGCGCCACGGTGACAAGGTACGCGATACCCGTATAGGCGCTTGATTTAAGGGCGTTGGGGTTGTCGTCCGCGCGCTCGGCAAGATAGTTGGAGGCGGCCATGGAAAGCGTCGCCGAAACGCCCGTGATGATGCCGGTGAGGGCTACAAGCCGCGTATTGCACAGCGCGAAGGTCACGCCCGCGATCGCGCCCGTCAGCTCCACCAAGGCGTCGTTTAGCCCCAGCACCATGGCGCCCACATAATGAAGGCGCTCCTCGTCCAGCATCGTGGCGAGCTCCGCCTCATGCCGCCGTTCGTCAGAAAGCACCTTGGCGGCGGCGGGCAGCTCCTGCTGCATCGTTTCATAGGCGTCCTGCGCAAGCTGCTCGCCCTTATGCATGCGCTTGACCATAAAGGTAAAGCCCAGCACCGCCGTCACAAGCTTGCCCCAAAGAAGCCTGCCGCCGCTTGGGTGCAGATCTTCCTCCGTCACGGAACGCCAAAGCGCCGCGTGATCCTTTTCATCCCGCGCCATCTGGTCGAGTATGCGGCGGTTTTCCGCCTTCTTTTCGCGCTTTGCCATAAAGGCATAAAGGATAGCGCCCTCCTCCTCGTCGACCTGCGCCTTGCGGACGGCCGCAAGCAGGGCGGGACTCAGTGATTTCTTATCTGCCATCATCGTCAACCTCCATCGTATAGATTTACGCAAAAGACGTCTAGGCAAATAAGCCCGCCGTTTTTGTCATGGTATCGCACTTTGATAAAAAAAGCAATGAATATGCAGTCAGACCATCGATTAAACCATTTGGGGATTGTCAAGGGGTCGAAGCCCCTTGACTTTTAACCGCCCGAGGCGACACACCCCAGGGTGGCTTCTCTTGCCGCTATGCGGCAATTCACCTTCTGTGCGGTGAGGGCGGAATGCCTTGCGCAGCAAGGCATTCTCAGCAATTTGCGACGACCGCGAGCAAAGCGAGCAGTTGCAAATTGTAAGCATCGCCAAAGGGCGAATGACCTTTGGCGATAAGCGGCGCGCTTACGCGCCGAACATGGAAAAGCGGTTGCGCCCGTGCTCCTTGGCGTAATAAAGCGCCATATCCGCGTTGTTGACGAGGTCGAAATCGTTGCTGCCGCCCCCCGCGCGGGAATCCGCGCACCCTACGCTGACGGTGACGCAGCCGTAGGGCGAAAGCGCAAAGGGCATGCGTTCGTCGAACACCGCCCGCACGATCTTCTCGCCCAAGGCGGGCGCGTCCAGCGCCGCGTCCGTGCTGATGGCGATGAATTCCTCGCCGCCGTAGCGGGCGATGAACAGGTCGTGCTCCTTGGCGAGCTCGCCAAAGATACGACCCAGCTCGATCAAGCAGGCGTCCCCCTCTATATGGCCGTAGGTATCGTTGAAAAGCTTGAAGATGTCGATGTCGATCATATAGGCCGTTACGCGCACGGCGTTAGTGAGCAGGCGCGGATGCAGCGTCTCCATATAGGCGTTGAAGGCGCGGCGGTTGTTGAGCTGCGTAAGCCCGTCGATGAGCGCCTCGTCGTACAGCCGCCTGCGCGCGTCGATGTTCTCCATGCGGACGGTGTTGATCATGTATGTGCCGAACATGGAGATCACATAGCTGACCCAGCAGTTGGTGATGTCGATCTCGTAATGCGCCACATCCTTAAAAAGAAAGGTCAGCACGGAAAACACGGCGCACACGACAAAGGCGAAGCAGCGCGTAAAAACCGGCGTGGTGATAAAGAGCATGGGGAGGATGATCAGAAACACCATGTACAGATTCGCGTTGCCGTTCAAGGTGTAGAAAATGCCCAGATGCATGCCGAAAGCCGCCGTGACGAGGATGAGCGCGCTGGCTGTGGCGAGCCTGACCCAGCGGTGTTTTTGGGCAAGCGTAAAGGCGACGGCGCAGATGAGGGCGTAGGCGATAAAATAGGGGGGATACAAGGACTGCATCCTGTAAAGATAGGGAAACAAAAAGGCGAACAGCGTCATGACGCCCATCAAGCCCGCGCCCAGCACGGAAAGCTTTTTGAGCATAAGGAGATTTTCCCTGTTGACCGCAGCGCGGTTCCTTGCAAGGAAAGCACAAAATTCGTCGCAAATCAAAAAGCGTCGAAGGAATTGCCCAGCTTTTTTCACGGATGCATCCCCTTTATATGCGGGTCTGTCAGATTCCGGCGAGAAAAGGAAAAAATTGACAGCTTACCCTTTATGGGGATTATAGCATGCCCTCATCCATATATCAAACCAAATAAAGACGGAATGTTGCAAAAAACGGTTGACAGCGGGGGATGGCGTGTGCTATAACCTTATAGACCGACCGTCGGTCTATAAGGAAGGAGAGGATACCATGCGTACCGTCAAGCCCGCGCAAGAACGCAAAAACGAGATATTGGACGCTGCAAGCGCGTTGTTTAGCCAAAAAGGCTTTGACGCGACCAGCGTCAACGACATACTGGAGCGCGTCGGCATCGCCAAGGGCACGTTTTATTACTATTTCCAGTCCAAGGAGGAGGTCATGGACGCGCTGATCGATCGCGTCAGCGCGCATATGCTCGCCGCCGCGCGGGAGATTGCCGCGGACGGGACGCTGGGCGTGCACGAAAAGATATTCCGCGTGGTGATGGCGCTCAACATGCGCGGCGGGGCGGACGAGGCGCTGCTCCAACACATCCATCAGCCGCAAAACGCGCTGATGCACGAAAAGTCGCTGCGCACGCTCATCACGGGCGTAACGCCCATACTCGCGGCGGTGGTGGAGGACGGCGCAAAGCAGGGGCTTTTTGATACGGCGTACCCCTATGAGGCGGTGGAGATGATCATCATCTATGTGCAGATCGCCTTTGACGAAGGGATACTCCCCCATTCCCCGCAGGCGCAGGCCGCGCGCATACCCGCCTTTATCGCGCATATCGAGCGGCTGCTGGGCGCAAAGGCGGGCAGCTTTGCCTATGTCACCCAACTGTTTGACGAGGATAGGAATTGAAAGAGGACATGAAACAAGACATGAAACACGATGTGAAAAAGAATACGTTGTTCGCAAAATTCCTGCTGCTGTGGTCGGGCGAGCTGATCTCCGCCATAGGCAGCGGCCTTAGCTCCTTCGGGCTGGGCGTGTATGTGTTTCAGCTTACGGGCAGCGCGTCGGCCATGACGCTGGTGATGCTGCTGGGCTTTTTGCCCTCTCTCCTGCTTGCTCCGCTCGCGGGGATATTGGCGGATCGCTACGATCGGCGCCTCATGATGATACTGGGGGACAGCCTGTCCGCGACGGGTCTTGTGTTTATACTCGTGTGCATGCTCTTGGGCGAAGCGAAGCTTTGGCAGATTTGCGTGGGCGTTACGGTGAGCGCCGTGTTCTCCTCACTCCTTGAGCCCGCCTACAAGGCTACCGTCACCGACCTTTTGAGCGAGGACGAATATTCTAAGGCGAGCGGACTGGTGCAGATCGCGGGCTCGTCAAAATTCCTCATCTCCCCCGTGCTTGCGGGCGTTTTGATGCAGCACGCGGGCATTGAGCTGCTGCTTATATTGGATATCTGCACATTCTTGATCACCGTCACCGCCACCATCGTCGTGCGGCGCGGCCTCGCGTCCAAGCGGAGTGAAAGCAGCACGAGCTTTCTTGCCTCCTTCAAGGAGGGCTGGCGCGCTGTGACGCAAAGGCGCGGCGTGATGACGCTGATCCTTTTGACCTCGCTTATCTGCTTTTGCATGGGCTTTATCCAGACGCTTTCCACCCCCATGATTCTCGCGTTTTCGGATACGGGCACGCTGGGGGCGGTGGAGAGCATGGTGGCGTGCGGCATGCTCGTCTCCAGCGTCGTCATCGGCGTCGTGCCGCTTAACAAAAAGCTGGTTTTGATCCTCACGCTTTCGCTGTTTGTAAGCGGCGTGTGCATGGCGCTGTTCGCGCTTAAAGAAAACCTTTTGACCATAGGGGTGTTTGGGTTTTTGTTCTTTGCGTCTTTGCCCTTTGCCAATACCTGCCTTGAGGTGCTCGTGCGCAAAAACATCGATAACGCCCTGCAAGGGCGCGCGTGGGGTCTGATCGGCGTCATTTCCCAGATGGGCTATGTGGTTTCCTACGCGCTTGCGGGGCCGCTGTCGGATCATGTGTTCACGCCGCTGCTGCTGCCGGGCGGCGCGCTCTCAAGCACCGTAGGACGGCTGGTGGGCACGGGCGAAGGGCGGGGCGCCGCGCTTCTTATCCTGCTTGCGGGGGTGCTGCTTTCGCTCGTCTCGCTTTTGATTTACGCTTCGCGCGACGTGCGGGGATTGGAGAAGGGCTATGCTTTGGAAGATCGTTAAAGCGGACTTGTCGCGCAGCAAGCTCATCAGCGTCACGCTCACGGCGTTTATCTGCGCCGCGGCACTCCTGCTCTCCCTTGCGGCGACGCTCTTTGTCAGAATATCCGGCGCTGTGGACGCGCTGATGACAGCCGCCGTCGCCCCCGACCTCATGCAGATGCACGCGGGCGAGATCGATCGGGCGCGTCTGGCGCGCTTTGCACAAAACGATCCGCGCGTCAAGGCGCAGCAGACGCTCGCGTTCCTCAATATCGACGGCGGCGCGATCCTCTTGGGGGAACACAGCCTAGCGGATTCCGTGCAGGATAACGGGCTGTGCACGCAGAGCGAAGGCTTTGATTTTCTTCTTGCGGAGGATGGCTCTATCCTTCATCCCAAGGCGGGGGAGATCTATCTTCCCGTCTGCTACAGGCAGGACGCGGCGGCGGGCGAGCGCGTAAGCGTTTGCGGCAGGGATTTCACCGTCGCGGGCTATTTGCGCGACGCGCAGATGGAATCCTCATTCGCCTCCTCCAAGCGCTTTCTTGTAAACGAAGCGGATTACGCGGCGCTCAAGGCCGAGGGCACGGAGGAATACCTGATCGAATTTTTGCTGCATGACCGGGCGCAGACGGGCGAGGTGCAAGCGGCGTACGCGGAGGCCGGGCTGGAAGCGAACGGCCCCGCCGTCACCTATTCGCTCTTTCGGCTGCTAAACGTCCTCTCCGGCGGCGTGCTCGCGGGCGCGATACTGCTGATGAGCGCGTGTGTGGTGGCGGTGGCGCTGCTGTGCATCCGCTTTACGCTTTTGACCAAGCTCGCAGACGACGCCCGCGAGATCGGCGTCATGCAGGCCATCGGCCTTTCGCGCAAGGATATCGCCACGCTCTACCTTGGCAAATACGCCGTGATCGCCGCGGCGGGCTGCGCGCTGGGGCTGCTTTTATCCCTGCCCGCTTCCCGGCTGCTGCTTGCAAGCCTCCGCCTTTATATGGGTGGGGATACGACGCTTGCCCTGCCGCTGCTGTTTGCGCTGCTGCTGTTT
>JAUNJX010000053.1 GCA_030533005.1 Clostridia bacterium
GGTCATTCGACCTTTGTCGATGGTTACAATTTGCAACTGTTCGCTACTCTCACGGCCGTTGCAAATTGCAGAGAAAGCATTGCCGCGCAATGCCTTCCGCCCTCACCGCACATGTCGCTTCGGGCGGTTAAACGTCAAGGGGATCGCCCCCTTGACAATCCCCAAAGAGGATATCACATGGCAAAACCATGCCTAAGCAATAAAACCTTATCTCGTCGCCGCGTCCGCTTCCTCATAAGGAGGAGGCGTCGTGTCGTTCTGTTCCATGTAAAAGCGTACGAGTTCTTCCAACAGCTCGTCCCGTTCCAGCATGCGGATCAGATACCGTGCGTTATTATAGCTGGTGATATAGGTAGGATCGCCCGAGATGAGGTACCCCACGATCTGGTTGACAGGGTCGTAGCCCTTCTCCTTCATGGATGCGTATACGCGGGTCAAAACCTCATTCGCCTTGCTTTTTTCCTTGGGTATGCTGAAACGCGCCGTTTCATTCAAATTCCCGTCCATATGCGCAACCTCCTGTTTTTTCCAGTATATCCTATTATCGATGTGATTTCAATTCACATCGAAACAAATCCGAACAAAATTTGGGGCCGCCCCGGAAACGCTCCGGCCAAGGCAGCCCCATGTCCATGCTTAGAACATGCTCTGCATGGCGCGCATGCCGCAGCGGCACATCTTTTTCCCGTCCCGCATCATGCGGCGCGGCACGTCGGGATACAGGGACGTCACCGCCGCCGCCGCGACCGTGATCCCCGCCGCTATCCCAATGATAAAGGGCAAAGTCTTCATAAAAATCCACTCCTTTCACGCCTAGTTTGCGCGAAAGGAGCGAATGCGATAATAGGCAAAATATGTTTTTATTGCGCCTTCTCCGCCTGCTTTTTCCGGTAGTCCTCCAAGGCGGCATGCACGGCCTCCTCGGCGAGCACGGAGCAGTGTATCTTTTGCGGCGGCAAGCCCTCAAGCGCCTCAACGACGGCGGCGTTAGAGAGCTTCTCCGCCTCCTCGATGCTCTTGCCCTTGATCAGCTCCGTCGCCATGGAGCTTGTCGCCACAGCCGCGCCGCAGCCGAAGGTCTTGAACTTACAGTCCTCGATGATGCCATCCTCGTTGATCTTCAGAAACATCTGCATGATGTCGCCGCACTTGGCGTTGCCCACCATGCCCACGCCGCTCGCGTTCTCTATCTCGCCCACGTTGCGCGGGTTCTCAAAATGATCCAATACCTTTTGCGTATACATAAATCCTTACCTCCGATCTATTTCGCGTGATAAAGCGGCGACATGGCGCGCAGCTTTTCAACAATGCCCGGCAGCTTTTCCAGTACATAGTCGATCTCCTCCTCCGTGGTCATATCGCTTAGCGACATGCGCACGGAGCCGTGGGCGACCTCATGGGTAAGCCCGGTGGCAAGCAGCACATGGGACGGATCCAAAGAGCCCGACGTGCAGGCGGAGCCGGAGGACGCGGCGATGCCCGCCATATCCAGCATCAAAAGGATGGATTCGCCCTCGATGTAACGAATGCTGTAGTTGACGTTGTTGGGAAGCCGCTCCGTCCTGTGCCCGTTTAAGCGCACCTCGGGTATGCTCGCTTCGATGCCCGCCATGAGCTTATCGCGCAGGCGGCTGACGTTTCGCATTTTTGCGGGAAGATCGGTGGTGGCAAGCTCGATGGCTTCCCCCAGACCCACGATGCCCGCCACGTTTTCCGTACCGGCACGGCGCCTGCTCTCCTGCGCGCCGCCCATGATGAAGCTGGGCAGCCGGATGCCCTTTTTGCAATAGAGCACGCCCACGCCCTTGGGGCCGTGGAATTTATGGGCGGACAGGCTCAAAAAATCGATGCCCATGGCGTGCACGTCGATGGGCACATGCCCCACGGCCTGCACGGCGTCGGTGTGAAAGAGCACGTCCTTTTCGTGGCAGACCTTGGCGATCTCCTCGATAGGCTCGATGGTGCCGATCTCGTTGTTGGCAAACATGACGGACACGAGTATGGTGGTATCCTTGATGGCGGCCGCCACCTGTTCCGCCGTGACGCGCCCGTATTCGTCCACGGGCAGATACGTCACCTCACACCCGTGCTTCTCCAAATATTCGCAGGTGTGCAAGATCGCGTGGTGCTCGATGGCGGTGGTGATGATATGATTGCCCTTGCTTTTATACTTTTCCGCCACGCCTAAGAGCACGGTATTGTCGCTCTCTGTGCCGCAGCCGGTAAAAATGATCTCATCCTCCTTCGCCCCCAAGGCTTTGGCGACCTGCGCGCGCGCATGATCCACCCCCGCTTTGGCCTCCTGACCGAAGGCATGTACACTGGAAGGGTTGCCGTAAAAGATAGTATAGTAGGGAAGCATGGCTTCCACGACCTTGGGCGCTACCGCCGTGGTAGCCGCATTGTCAAGATATACTCGCATCCTCTTCGCCTTTCATTCTGTTCTTCTGTATTTTGTAATCCTCCGCCATGTCAGCCAGGCTCGTCTCATTTAACACGGCGTTGATCTTGGATTGCAGCTTGAGCCACAAGGGGCGGGCGGAGCAGGTGCAGGCGTTGTCGCAATCCACATGGTCGCTGCTGACGCATTCCACCAGATCCGTGCTGCCCTCAAGCGCCCGCAATATCTCGCCCACGTTCATTTCCTCCGGCGCGCGCGTGAGCGTATTGCCGCCCTGCGCGCCCCGCACGGCGCGCACAAGCCCTGCTTTTCTAAGGCTTGTGATAATCTGCTCCAAATAGGCGTCGCTTATGCCCTGCTGCGCGGCAAGGGCAGACGTGCTCACCGTGCCGCTGCCGTACGCCACGGCAAGATCCACCATCGCCTTAAGCCCGTAACGTCCGCGTGTGGATAGCTTCATGCGCCGCCTCCAATTCCAAGTTCTTTACTTGGATATAGTCTAGCATCAAAAAAACCGCCTGTCAATAAAGACAAGCGGTTTGGTAGGATATATTCGTTTAAGCGATCAGGAGCCCGGATACATGGGGTACTTCTTGGTGATCTCCGCCACGCCCTCGCGCACGGCGGGTACAGCGTCCTCGCCCTTTTCGACGATGGAGGCGAAGAACTCGGCGATCTTTTCAAAATCCTCCTCGACAAGCCCGCGCGTGGTGGCGGCGGGGGTGCCTAAACGGATGCCGCTGGTGACGAAGGGGGAGCGGGTCTCGTTGGGCACGGTGTTCTTGTTGGCGGTGATGCACGCTTCGTCCAAGAGCGCCTCCACTTCCTTGCCGGTGCGCCCGTCGGGGCCAAGATCCACGAGCATGAGGTGGTTATCCGTGCCGCCGGAAACGAGCTTGATGCCGTTTTTGACCAAGCCCTCAGCCAGCGTATCGGCGTTCTTGCGCACCTGCGTCTGGTATTCCTTGAAGGAGGGCTTCATGGCCTCCTGGAAGCAGACCGCCTTCGCGGCGATGATGTGCATCAGCGGGCCGCCCTGCGTGCCGGGGAAAATGCCCTTGTTGATGGCCTTGCTGAATTCCTCTTTGCAAAGGATCATGCCGCCGCGCGGGCCGCGCAGCGTCTTATGCGTGGTGGTGGTGACGATATCCGCGTACGGCACGGGGTTCATGTGAAGGCCGGTTGCGACAAGACCCGCAATGTGCGCCATATCCACCATAAAGAGCGCGCCCACCTCGTCCGCGATCTCACGGAAGCGGGCGAAATCGATGGCGCGCGGATACGCGGAGGCGCCCGCCACGATCATCTTGGGCTTGCAGGAGAGGGCGGTTCTGCGCAGCTCGTCATAATCGATCATCTCGGTCTCGGGGCTTACGCCGTAGGGCACGAAATTGAAGTATTTGCCCGACATGTTGACGGGGCTGCCATGGGTCAGATGCCCGCCGTGGGAAAGATTCATGCCCATGATGGTATCGCCCGGCTCCAGCAGGGCAAAGTAGGTCGCCAGATTGGCCTGCGCGCCGGAATGGGGCTGGACGTTGGCGAATTCCGCGCCAAAGAGCTCGCACGCACGATCCCGCGCGAGATTTTCTACGATATCCACGCACTCGCATCCGCCGTAATAACGCTTGCCGGGATAGCCCTCGGCGTACTTGTTGGTCAGATGGCTGCCCATGGCGGCCATGACCGCTTCGGAAACGAAGTTTTCGGACGCGATCAGTTCGATATTCGTGCGCTGGCGTTCCAGTTCTTTTTCCATTGCATCGGCAACGGCGGGATCAGCCTGACGAATGAGGTCAAATTGGATCATGCTGCTCGTTCCTCCAAAAAAGATTTGATTCTTCTGCGATAAGAAGTGTGGGTACGCCTTTCATTATAGAAGAACCGCGGCGATTTTTCAACCGCCGCGGAAGATTTGTGCGTTTTGTTTTCGTTATGCCCCGTCTGCGTTTATTCTTTGCCGCCTTCCTCGCCCTCTAAGGCCAGCGCAATGTGCAGCTCGTTAAGCTGCTTTTCGTCCACCACATCCGGCGCACCGCTCATGAGGCAGGAGGCCGTCTGCACCTTGGGGAAGGCGATGACGTCGCGGATGGAGGAAGCGTTGCACATGAGCATGACAAGCCTGTCCAGACCGTAGGCAAGGCCGCCGTGCGGCGGGGGGCCGAACTTGAACGCACTCATCAAAAAGCCAAAGCGCGCCCACGCCTGCTCCTGCGTAAAGCCAAGCGCTTCAAACATCTTCTCCTGCAGCTCGGCGGAGTGGATACGGATGGAGCCGCCGCCGATCTCGTTGCCGTTGAGCACGATATCATACGCCTTGGCGCGCACGCGGGCGGGATCGGAGAAAAGGTACTGCACATCCTCCTCCATGGGGCTGGTGAAGGGATGGTGCATGGCCATGAAGCGGTTTTCCTCCTCGCTCCATTCAAACTGCGGGAACTCCACCACCCAAAGGAAGTTGAACTGCTTGGGGTCGAGTATGTCAAGCCGCTTGGCGATCTCCAAGCGGAGCGCGCCCAAGGAGGCCCATACCACCTCGTTCTTGTCCGCCACGAAAAACAGCAGGTCGCCGGTCTGCGCATCGGCCTTCTGCTGTATCGCGGCAAGCTGCGCGTCGGTCAGGAACTTTGCAAAGGAGCACTGCACGCCGTCCGGCTTCATGCTCATCCACGCAAGACCCTTCGCCTTGTAGGTCTTGACGAATTCCACCAGCTCGTCGATCTTTTTGCGGGGGAAGTGCTCCACGCCGCCCTTGACGTTGATGCAGCGCACGCTGCCGCCGTTTTGCACGGCGCCCGTGAACACGCCGAATTCGCAATCCTTCACGACGTCGCTTACGTCCACAAGCTCCATGCCAAATCGCGTGTCCGGCTTATCCGAACCGTAACGGTTCATGGCGTCGATCCACTTCATGCGCTGGATGGGGGTTTGCACCTCTACGCCCATGACGTCCTTGAACAGACGCTTTAAGAAGCCCTCGTTGACGGCGATCACATCGTCCACATCCACGAATGACATCTCAAGGTCGATCTGGGTAAACTCGGGCTGCCTGTCCGCGCGAAGATCCTCATCGCGGAAGCACCGCGCGATCTGCATGTAGCGGTCGCATCCGGAGAGCATCAAAAGCTGCTTGAAGATCTGCGGGCTCTGCGGCAGCGCGTAAAAGGTGCCGGGCTTGACGCGGCTGGGCACGAGATAATCCCTTGCGCCCTCCGGCGTGGATTTTTGCAGCATGGGCGTTTCCACCTCGAGAAAGCCCTGCTCCGCAAAATAATCCCGCGTGACCTTGGCGACCTCGTGGCGCAGGCGCAATCTCTCCTGCATCACGGGGCGGCGCAGATCGAGATAGCGATACTTCAGCCTAAGCTGCTCCTGCGTGTCCACATCGTCCTGAATATAGAAGGGCGGCGTTTGGGAAACGGAGAGTATCTTAAGCTCGCCTGCCAGCAGCTCATACGCGCCGGTGAGCATGTTGGGATTGACCATTTCCGGCTTGCGGCGGGCAAGAACGCCCTTGACGGCGATCACATACTCGCTGCGGATGGATTCCGCCTTTTCAAACACGTCCGCGGGCAGGGTGGACGCGTCGAACACCACCTGCATGACGCCCGTGCGATCCCGCAGCCCTATAAAGATCAGCGCGCCCAAATTGCGCCATGTACCCGCCCAGCCCATCAGGATAAGCTCCTTGCCGACCTCGTTTTCGCCGGGTTCGGCACAGTACCGGGTACGTTTCCAGCTTCCTAAGAATTCTGCCATCGTCATTACCTCTTTTTATTTCAAATTGTTCTATTTTAAATTGTTGGTCACATATTGCGTAAGCGCATCCAGCGCCACCTGCCCCTGCGTGCCGTCCTGCATGTTCTTGAGGCTCACGATGCCCTGCGCAAGCTCGTCGTCGCCCAGGATCGCCACCATTTTGGCGTGCAGCTTGTCGGCATATTTAAACTGCGCCTTGAAGCTGCGGCCGACATGGTCGAATTCGGTCTTGACGCCCGCCTTTCGCAATTCCTCCGCAAGCTTGAAGCCTGCGCGCCTTGCAGCGTCCCCCATGGGGGCGACGTATACGTCCACGGGCGCGGCCTCCGGGATGGGGCGGAAGCTTTCCACCACCAGAAGCAAGCGTTCCATGCCCATGCCAAAGCCCACGCCGGGCATGCTCACGCCGCCGATCTCCTCTAGCAGCCCGTCATAGCGGCCACCGCCGCAGACGGTACCCTTGAAGCCCTCCGCGTCCGCGATGATCTCGAAAACCGTCTTGGTATAATAATCAAGACCGCGCACGATCATGGGATCCACGGTATAAGGTACGCCCAACGCGTCCAAGCACCCTTTAAGCTCGTCAAAATGCGCCGCGCACTCGTCGCACAGGCAGTCGAGCACCTTGGGCGCCTCTGCGCAGATCGCCTTGCACTTCTCCTCCTTGCAGTCCAGTATGCGAAGGGGGTTCTTTTCAAAGCGCGTCCTGCACGTCTCGCACAGCTCGTCATAGCGCCCCCTGAGGTATGCCTTTAGCGCCTCGTTGTATTTGGGGCGGCAATGGGGACAGCCGATGCTGTTGATATTGACGGAAAGCCCCTCCACGCCCAAGCGGGTAAGAAGGTCAAAGGCAAGGGCTATGCACTCCGCATCGGCGCTTGCGCGCGGCGCGCCGTAGACCTCCACGCCGAACTGGTGATGCTCACGAAGCCTCCCCGCCTGCGGCTTTTCGTAGCGGAACACGGGGCAGTAAAGATAGTACATCTTGGTGGGCTGGGGGGCGTTAAAAAGCCCCTGCTCCACAAACATGCGGCCTACGCCCGCCGTGCCCTCGGGCTTGAGGGTGATGGAGCGCTCGCCCTTATCAAGAAAGGTGTACATCTCCTTTTGCACCACATCCGTCGTGTCGCCTATACCGCGCTGAAAAAGCTCCGTATGCTCGATCACGGGGGTACGCACCTCGTAATAGCCATAGCTTTCGCAGATGTCGCGGGCCATGTTTTCCACATAATGCCACTTGTAGCTTTCCTGCGGCGTTACGTCCTTGGTTCCTTTGGGAGCCTGAATCGCCATATTCCACCTCATATCATAGGATTACGAATGTCATTTTACTGCAAAAGCGCCGGTACGGCAAGAAAAAGTATGAAATCCATGCTATTGCGCGCTTTGGAGGATGATGCTATGATAGGAAAAAAACTGATCCTTCAATTATATTAGCTATATTGGCAATATGCGGAGCGTATATGGATAAGTATAAAATCATGATCGTGGACGACGAGGCGGAGGTTCGTGAGGGGATCGTCGCCCACATCGACTGGGACGCGCTGGGCTTTGAGGTGGTGGCGCAGGCCGAAAACGGCCAGGACGGGCTGGACAAGGCCGAAAATCTCGAGCTTGACGTGGTGCTTACCGACATCAAGATGCCCTACATGGACGGCTTATCCATGAGCGCCCAGATCATGCGGCTGCACCCCGCCGTCAAGCTCATCCTCTTTTCCGGCTTCGACGAATTTGAATACGCCAAGGAGGCCATACGCCTCAACGTCGTGGAGTATGTGCTCAAACCCGTAAACGTGGGGGAGCTTACTGAGATCCTGCGCCGCGTCAAGCAGACGCTGGACGCGCAGATCGCGGAACGGCGCGATATCGAGGTGCTGCGCCGCGCCTATGAAAAGAGCCTGCCGCTGATGCGGGAACGGTTTTTGAACGAGCTTTTATGGGGCGCCGTGCGCGCCGACGACGCGGCGGAGCAAATGCGCCGCTACGATGTGGATATCGACCAATCGCCCCACAAGATCGTGGTGATCTTTGACGTCGCGCCGCAAAACGAGCAGACGCTCCCCATCGCGCGCGAATTCATCCCCGTTTCCGTCAAGCAGCTTGCGCAGGAGCATTTGCAGGGTATCTGCCGCTATGCCACCATCGTAGGCTCCGCCACCGTCGCCATCCTTACGGCGTGGGAGGAGGAGGATTGCGTAGGGCGGCTCATGCAGGCGGTCAATGAGGTTTGCGCCTGCGGCAAGCGCATATTCGAGCTGGAGCTAAGCGCCGGCGTAAGCCGCGCCACGGATGCGCTGTCTGATATACACAACGCCTATCTGGAAGCGCGGGCGGCTTTGGAATACCGTAAGATCGTAGGCTCCGGCCGCGCCATTTACATTCAGGATATGGAGCAGGCGGGCGGCACGCAGGAGGCGGCGGAGCTTTCGGATATCCCCCGCATATTGAGCGTGCTCAAGTTTGGGGATCAGGAACAGATCAAGCGCATGGCAAGCGGCCTGCTCACGCCGTTGAGCGCGGCGCAGCCGGACAGCTTTGAAGGGCTTGTGCTGCTGCAAAACGCCGTTAATGTGATCCTACAGATCGTCAACCGCTGCAATCTCTATAAGGAGCCCGCCGTAAGATCGCGCACTGATGCGCTGCTCGGGCTTTCCGCCGCGCACCCGACGCTTGACACGGTGCGCGAGCAAATCACCGGCGCGTACCTTTGCATAGGCGAATACATCGTGGAGCAGCGGGAATCCGCCTCCAAAAAGCTCGTGTCCGAAGCGGAAAGCTTCATCCTGCAAAATTATGCCAACCCGCACCTTTCGGTGGACAGGCTGTGCGAGCATTTGCATGTGAGCGCGAGCTACTTTTCCACCATCTTCAAGCAGGAAACGGGACAGAGCTATGTGCAGTATCTGACCGAGACGCGCATGCAGCACGCAGTGCAGCTTTTAAACACCACCGACGACAAAACCTACATCATTGCCAACAAGGTAGGTTATGAGGAACCCAACTACTTTAGCTATGTGTTCAAAAAACGCTTCGGCGTTTCCCCCGGCAAGTATCGCGGCTAGCCGCGTCTGCCGCAAGCGGTGATTGATTTATGCAAGAAAAAAACGCTGACAAAGGAAGCCGCCTCGCCTCGCTCATCACCCGAAGCGGCATCCGCTATACGGTCTATGTCACCTTCACCGCCATCGCCGTGTTCGCCGTGGCGCTGACGGGCATTATTCTCTATCTTCGCTTTTCCACCCAGCTTGACAGCACCCTTTTAAACGAAAGCCAGATGCTCGTGGAGCAGGTGAACCAATCCCTCTCCGCACACCTTCGCAACACCATCCGCCTCTCCAACTCCGTCACCTACAACGTGGTCAAGAATCAGGATATCACCCAAAGCGATATCGCCTCGCAGTTGCAGCTTCTCTACAACACGCACAGCGATTACGCCGAGAGCATCGTGCTGTTTTCGGATACGGGCGAGATGCTCTCCACCGCGCCCCCCGCCACGCGCAAGGACGGCGCGGACGTGACCGGGGCGGATTGGTTCCGCCGCGCCTTGGGGGAGGCCGAAAACCTGCATTTTTCCACGCCGCATGTGCAGAATTTGTTTGTGGACAGCCAGAACAAGTACACATGGATCGTTTCCCTTTCCTGCGCGGCGGAGATCACGCGCGGCAAATCCACCCAGCAGGGCGTGCTGCTGGTGGATATCAAATACAGCAGCATATCCGAGCTCTTTGACAATATCACGCTGCCCAACGCGGGCTATGTGTACCTGATCGACGCCGAGGGCAACATCATCTATCATCCCCAGCACCAGCTGCTCGCCTCCGGCATCCTTACGGAAAACAACGTGGCGGCGGCGCAGCTGCGCGACGGCAGTCACACCATGGAATATAACGGCGCGACGCAGTCCGTGATCGTGCGCTCCGTAGGCTACACGGGCTGGCGCATCATCGGCGTGGTGCCCCAGCGGGGCTTAACGCTTGACAGCCAGCAAAACGTGCTGTTCGTCATCATGATCTTCTGCCTGTTCTTCGAGCTGGTCATCATCATCAACGGCTACTTATCCAGCAAGCTCACCGACCCCATCAAAAAGCTGGAGCTTTCGGTGCAGGAGGTGGAGCAGGGCACAAGCTCGGACGTGTATGTGGGCGGCTCGTATGAGATCGAGCATTTGGGGCGTTCCATCTCGCGCATGGTCAAGCAGCTTCGCAAGCTTACCGACGACATCGTGGAGGAGCATGAGCAAAAGCAAAAGAGCGAGCGCAACGCCCTGCAGGCGCAGATCAACCCCCACTTCCTATATAATACGCTGGACATCATCATCTGGATGATCGAGAAGAAACAGCCGGAGGAAGCGGTGCGCATCGTATCGGCGCTGGCAAAATTCTTCCGTTTGAGCCTTTCGGGCAGCAAAAACATCATCACCGTGCAGGACGAGCTGGAACAGGCGCGCAATTACCTTCTCATTCAGGAGATGCGCTACAAAAACAAATTCACCTACCGCATCGACGCTTCGGCCGACGTATTGCAGCTTTCCATCATCAAGCTGGTGGTACAGCCCATCGTGGAAAACTCCATCTATCACGGCATGGAGTTTATGGACGGGGATGGCGAGATCACCATTTCCGCCTATCTTGAAAACGGCGATCTTTACGTCGTGGTGCGGGACAACGGTTTGGGCATGCCGCCTGAAACGGTGGAGGCGCTGCTCGTGCAGCCCGCCAGGGCGCATGTCAACACCAAGGGCTCCGGCATCGGCCTTTGGAACGTCAACGAGCGCATCAAACTCTACTTCGGCGGCGCCTACGGCCTTAGCATCCAAAGCGAGCCGGACGAGGGCACGGCGGTCACGCTGCACCTGCCCGCGATACCTTTCGGTGAAATGGAGGATAAGTGATGGGACGCATTGAAAAGACCGTCGCTATGATCGTCATGATCGTGCTGCTGACGCTCATCGCCATACTGATCCTGCAAAGCGTTTCCCCCGATAACACCGAGGGCATCCTCAGCGTATCGGTGCTGGTGAACGATTTGAACGAATACACCCGCCTTGGCATGGACAAGGCGGCGCTGGATTACAATCTGGACGTGCACTATATCTCGGATTTCGGGCATGATCCCGTGCAGCAGATGACGCTCATTCAGCGCGAGATCACCAACGGCGTAAACGCGATCGTCCTGGAGCCCGCGGACGCGGCCTATCTTGCCGAGCAGATCGAGCAAGCGCATATTTCCGTACCCATCATCACCATAGGCGACCCCGTTATCCTTTCGGGGGGGGCTGCGCATGTGTCGCCGGACAACGCGGCACTCGGCCGGATGCTTGCGGAGCGCATCCTTACAGACGAGCCGGCGCTCCCCTATACCATCCTGATGGAATACGAAAGCGCGCCGCATATTCTGGAGCGCTGCGCGGGCATGACCACCGCCTTTGCGGCGGCGGGCAAAACGGTGGAATGCCGGTTTGTGGAAAACGAGCCGCGCTCCATCGCCATGCAGCTTGCCCGCCGCCCCCAAACCGTCGTGATCACGCTGGATGAAACGCTGCTGCCCGCCCTCTGCGAGGGCGGCCGCTCCTACGACCGGCTCTATGCCATCGGCTACGCCGGCAACATCCGCACCTATCTTGAAAGCGGCTATATTCGCGCCCTCGCCGTTTACAGCACCTTCGACGAGGGCTATTTGAGCCTGCGCGCCGCCGAAGCCTCCATCCGCACGCCCGCGCAGAAGGATGTGGAGCTCAGCGCCCTTCTTGTGGACGCGCAAAGCATGTACGAATTGCCGCAGGAGCTGATCCTGTTCCCCATATCCAAATGATACGAGAGGTCGTGCCCTTATGAAAAAGAACCTTTGGAAAATACTCCTTCCCCTGCTGCTCATCGCACTCATCGCGGTGTTCCTTTCCACCTGCGACGCGCAGACCGAGCCCGTGGACGACACCATCAAGCTGGGCGTGTTGGTCTATTCCGGCGACGACACCTTCATCAGCAACATGATGACCTCGCTCAAGGCCATCGCGGCGCAGTATGAGCAGGATACGGGCGTGCGCATCAACGTGAGCATACTGGACTCGAAGGAAAGTCAGGCGACGCAGAACGACCTCGTCACCCGCTGCTTGTCGCTGGACTACGACGTGCTTTGCGTCAATCTTGTGGATCGCACGGACGCCGCGCGCGTCATCGATCAGGCAAGGGACGCGGATGTGCCCGTCGTGTTTTTTAACCGGGAGCCTGTACAAAGCGATCTTAAGAAATGGGACAAGCTTTACTACGTCGGCGCGGACGCCCGCGAATCCGCGCTTTTGGAGGCGTCCATCATCATCAACGCCTACCGCAAGGATCCCGGCAGCATCGACATGAATGACGACGGCGTGGTGCAGTATGTGATTCTGGAGGGCGAAAGCCGCCATCAGGATACGGTGATCCGCACGGAGGTATCCGTCCAGACCCTCAGGGACAGCGGCATGAAGCTTGAAAAGCTGGACGGCGGCATCGCCAACTGGAGCCGCAATCAGGCCGCGGCGCTGGCGGAGAAATATTTCACCCAATACGGCGAGCAGATCGAACTGATGCTGTGCAACAACGACGATATGGCGCTGGGCGTGGCGGACACGGTGGAGCGCCTTGGCCTTGATTTCCACAACATCGCGGGCATCGACGCCACGCCCGCCGGCATGGCGGCGGTGGATGCGGGCAAGATGCTGGGCACGGTATCCATCGGCTACGAGGGGCAGGCGCAGGCCATATTCGACCTTGCCTACGCGCTTGCGACCAACGGCGATCCCGCCGAAAAACACACCATACGCGAGGATCGCTCCGTGCGCGTGACCCAGTATGTGTACACGGCGGAGACGCAAAAGTGAAACGCACACGGCATATGTATGAACAGAGCTGTTACTTTATAAGCATCGCTTATGCCTATCATAAGTCAGAAGAAATTTGATGGTTCTGTGGCGAAAATCCTATGGTCAGCAACAAACGGTTATTCTACAATATGGTTGTTGGCGTAAACGTGCGCCAAACACATCTACTCTTTAAAATTTTAGGAGGAAAACAAGAATGAAGAAACTGTTAGCACTGGCATTGGTTCTTGCTATGGCTCTGTCCGTAGTCGCCTGCGC
>JAUNJX010000007.1 GCA_030533005.1 Clostridia bacterium
CGCACAGCCCCTGCCCGTGATCAACGGCGTCACCAAGGTCACGGCTACCGCCAGCGCCAGCAGCAAGGTGGTCAACGTCGGCGACGACTGCACCTTAAGCTTTACCGCCAACAACTGTGGCACCAACAACGTGACCAACGTCAAGATCATGATCGACAATATCGTGTACGCCCGCTCCGGCTCGCTGCCCGCAGGGCAGTCCGCCACCTACCGCGTGAATCTGCCCATCAGCGGGCCC
Organism: Clostridia bacterium; assembly: GCA_030533005.1. Lineage (GTDB taxonomy): Bacteria > Bacillota > Clostridia > Christensenellales > CAG-138 > JAQVRG01. The sequence continues at coordinate 239 of JAUNJX010000007.1, forward strand.
GTCAGCTTCCAGCCCGTCATCTGCTATACGGAGCCGGATGGCAATGAGATCGCACAGAAGCTCAACACGATCAGCATCTCCTGCCCCAGCAACGACCTTGCCATCAGCGTACAGGCCAGCACCACCAATCCCGGCCCTTACGAGGATGTGCTTTTCCATCTGACGCTGACCAACAACGGCAACGACGTGATCCAGCGCGTGCAGCTTTATGACTGCGACCATCAGCCTATCGGCGGCCCGCTCGATGCGCTCTACCCCCGTCAGGTCGTGGAAGCGGATCTGGAGGCGCCCATCCATCTTGCCACCAACGTCGTGTTTTATGTGGAAGCGCTGGAGAGCGGCGGCCGCGTAGCCGCGCAGTCCAACATGATCAAGATCATCCCCAGCATTCGCTAAATTCCATCGCACAGAAAACGAGCGTCCCATAGCGGGGCGCTCGTTCGCTTTGCGCATTATTTTTCTTTAAGCTCCGTTTGCCAGTAGGCGCGCTCCACATCGTTCCATGTGTCGCCCGTGTGCATGCTTTTCATCACGCGCCACAAAAGCGCCGTTTTGATAGACGGCTTCACCTGCCCGCAGCTTTGATTGATCCTGCGCGCGAGCGCATCGGCCTTCCTTTGAAACGCCGTCATGCGCTTCGGGTCGATCTGCTCCCAGTCTTGCGCCCATATGGCAAAGGTCAGCGGGTATGTCCGACCCACAGACCACCAGCCCATCTGCCTGCGCAGGTTTTTAACCGCAGCGCCCGCACCCGCGCCCGCTGTGGTGGAGATCGCCACGCCGATCTTTTTACGCATGTCGGCGGGACGGTGGATCATCCAGCGATACGCCATATGATCGCAGAAGGTTTTCATCTGTCCCGTCATATCAAAGCAATAATTGGGGGAGGCAAGCACGATCACGTCCGCCGCCTCTATCGCCTCGATGATGGGCTGCGTCTGCGCCCTGTGCGGGCAAAGCTTCTCGTCCTTCATAATACAGGCATAGCAGCCAACGCAATGCGCTATGCCGTTGACGTAAAATTCCGAAATTTCCTCCGGCGTGCAGTGCAGCTTTTGCAGCAGCAGCTGTGCGGCGCGGTAGGTGCTCCCCTGATGCTGCTGGCCATAGATGACGGTGACCTTCATGTTTTTTCTGTCCTTATCGTTTTTTTCGCCGCCATCATATAATAAAAGCGCCGCTATTGTCAACTTTTCTTATTTTACTTTTTTTGCAGGACTGCGGCGATGAAATTGAGGTATTTGCCCCCGCCCGCCTCCATGGACTTTCGGTCGTTAACGGCATATTCGTTATCGCAGGCGAGCCAATCGCGCCAAAGCTCCTCGTTCCCCTCCGTTTCGCGCAGGGAAAGGATTTCCGCGCCCTCGCTTTGGTGGAACATATCCCGCCAATAAGCAAGATCGTGCATGTAATCGAGCTGCTCGGGCGTCCACGAAAGCAAAAGCTCCGCCGGCAGGTCGTCATGGCAGTCCCGCGTCATGCCGGGAAACACAAGATAGAGATAACCGCCCGGCTTGATAAAGGGCAGCAGGCAGGCGTCCAGATACTTAGGGTCGCGGCCAAAGTAGTTGTAGGAATCGACGCTGATCACCGCATCGAAGAATTCCTTTTCAAAGGGCAGCGCCATCGCGTCCGCCTTGACGGGTATGAGCCTGTCGCGCGGCACGCCCATCTCGTCAAAAAACCTCTGGTTTTCCGCCGGGTCGCTCCAAAGGTCGGCTGCGTAAACGCGAAAGCCGTATTCCTGCGCAAGAAACACCGAAGTCACGCCCTGCCCGCTGCCAAGATCCATCACCACGGCGTTTGCGGGGATCAGATTGTCCCGCAAAAGCTCCTCCTCCAATTTGATGGGGTTTGGCCCCATGATCTTTTCCCGTATGAGAGGAACGTCGTATTTTTTGCTTTTTGTGTACTCCATGGCCTTGTCTCCTTAGCGTTTTTTGTTCGTCTTATTGACCTTCGAGATATCCTTGCATTTTTGCTCCTTCTGCGCCAGATACGCCGCCGCGTCCGCAGCGTAAGCGGCCTCCTGCTTGAGCTTTTGGTAGGAAGCCCAGCGTTCCTCCGTCAATTCGCCGCAGCCGATCGCCCTTTTTACGGCACAGCCCGGTTCGTTCGTGTGGCTGCAATCGTGAAAGCGGCAGCGGGCAAACAACGCCTCGATATCCGCAAAGGTCTTGTCTATCCCCTCGTCCGCCTCCCACATGCCCAGCTCCCGCATGCCCGGCGTATCGATCACCATGCCGCCGTCAGGCAGCAGCAAAAGCTCGCGCCGGGTGGTGGTGTGCCTGCCCTTGTCGTCGTTTCGCAGCCCGTTGGTGTCAAGCACTTCCGCGCCCAGCAAACGATTGATGAGCGTGGATTTGCCCACGCCGGAGGAGCCGATGAACGCCACGGTCTGCCCGGGCGAAAGATAACGCTTCACCTGTTCGTAACCGTCCCGCGCCATGGCGGTCGTCACAAGCACGTCAGCGCCCACGGCGACAGACTGCACCTCACAAAGCCTTGCGGGCACGTCCTCGCTAAGGTCGGCTTTGGTCAGCACCACCACGGGCAGCGCCCCGCTGTTCCAGCCGATAGAGAGATACCGCTCCATCCGCCGCAGGTTAAAATCGTTGTTGAGGGACATGCATAAAAACACCGTGTCGATGTTCGCGGCCACCACCTGCTCCGCGTTGGCCGTGCCTGCCGCCTTGCGGACAAACACGCTTTTGCGGGGCAGCACACGATGGATTACCCCATTGCCGTTTTCATCCGTGGCGCGATCCAGCAACACAAAATCCCCCACCGCCGGATAGTCCGCAGCCTCCCGCGCCGCAAAGCGGAATTTGCCGGACACCGCCGCCATCATGTCGCCTTGCTCGCCCGCCACGCGATACATATCCTTGCCTTGCGAAAGCACACGCCCCGCATGGAGCGTTGGATCGCTTGCGGCCTGCGCCGCCAGCCTTTCATTGAAGCCATAGCCCAACATACGAGCCCCTTTCACGCCTGCTGCAAGCCTGCAAAAAACCCATCGATGTGCGCGCTTGCCAGCGCCACCGTTCCCGCTTTGTCCGCCGTGCCGTCATACAGATTCATCAGCATGTAGACCGGCGCGTAAAACAAAAGCGCAAGCTGCCGGGGCTCCCTGCCCCGCCAATCATAAAACCTGCCCATCTCGCGGAACAGATCCTCCACATAGTCGATCACGCCGCCGGAAAGATACTGCTGATACAGCGCCATCATCTCGTCGCTGCGGTATTGCTCCAGCGTTAGCATGCGGCGGAAATCGGCGGCAAAATCATCCTCCACCCAATACAAAAACTGCGCGAAGGTATAGCGTTGTATGGTTTCGACCCGCATGCCCCTATAGGCCGCGGCATCGTCGGCCAAACGCGCTTCCGGCACCGCAAATGCCTGCGCCCTAGATAGATCCTCCGCCTGCATGCGGGAAACGATGCTCTCGAATATCGCGCGCTTGTTGGCGTAATGCTTATACAAGGCGCTTTGCGCGATCCCCAGCCGCCCTGCGATATCCCGCACCGATACGGCCTCATAGCCATTCCTCGCAAAAAGCTTCAGCGCCTCCTGCTGGATTCTTTCTCTGGTATTTTGCATGCGCGGCTCCTTTTCTGCATCATGGTTAACGTTCGTTCTCCTGTAGTATAGTTAACGAACGTTCACTTGTCAATACACTTCCGCAAAAAAACCAACAAACGCGATAAAAAATCTCATTGGCTTTCTGCAAAACGTGTTACAATATGAACGAAAGGTATTTCTTATATCTTGGGAAAGGGTTTGGGACAGGTGTTTAAGGTCTTTCTGGTTGAAGATGAGATCGTCGTGCGCGAGGGGCTGCGCAACAACATCCTTTGGGAGCAATACGGCTTTACCTATGCGGGCGACGCTTCGGACGGGGAAATGGCGCTGCCGCTGATCCGTGAGGTGCAGCCCGATCTTTTGATCACGGATATCAAGATGCCCTTTATGGATGGTCTTGCGCTAAGCGAGCTTGTGCGTAAGGAGCTGCCCCACACCAAGATCGTCATCATCAGCGGCTACGATGATTTTTCTTACGCCCAGCAGGCGATCCGCATGGGGGTGGAGCAATATCTGTTAAAGCCTGTCACCAAGGACAAGATGGTGCAGGTGCTTGCGGAGCTGCAAAAGAAAATGCAGGCCGAGGAGCAGCAGCAGGAGTATTTGCAGCAATTTCAACGGGAGGCGCAGGCTTATGAAACCTTTTCCCGCAGGCGCTTTTTTGAGCAGGTGGTAAACGGCGACCTCACCGTTTCGCAGATCTATGAAACCGCGCAGGCCATGGACATGGATATCAACGCCCAGGCCTACAACATCGTGTTCTTTTCCCTCAACGGCATGGGGCACAAGGGCAGCATGCCGGACGCCTATACGGACGCGCTGGCAAGCGTGCAGGACAGGATCACGCAGTTTTTTGCAAGCCATGACGAGCTGCTGCTGTTCCGCTGGAATCTGACCACCTACGCCGTACTCGTCAAGGGCGCGCAAGGCGATATCGATGCGCGCACGGACGTATGTGTGGAGGGTATACAAAGGATATGCCAGGCAGTGGATGGCGAAATGCATTATTATATTGCCTGCGGCACGCCGGTCACGCGCATCAGCGCTCTGCCCGCCTGCTTTATGGAGGCAAACCGCATCATTTCCTACCGCCATATCTGCCCCGAGGAGCATATCCTTACCGAAGCGAGCATCGATACCTTCCGCAAAGCCGAAAGCACGCAGGCCGACGCCGGAACAAGCGTTGTAGACCCCGCGCTCATCCACAACTTTTTGAGCGACGGCAGCGAGGAGGAGATCGACAATTTTGTGGAGCAGCTGCTTCGCTATGTGGGCAAGGATACGGTAAAATCGCTGCTTTTCAGCCGCTATTTTACTATGACCATCTGCTTTGCGGCGGCGGAATATGTGGAAGGGCTGGGCTACGACCCCGAAGCCTTCTTAACGCCGGAGCTTAGAAGCCTCAGCCAGTCGGCACAGCCGGATACCGCCAAGGCGAACGTGCGCGAGCTTCTTAAGCAGGCGCTTGAGCTGCGCGACAGGGAGAGCAAAAAACAAAAGCGCGATCTTTTGGTGCAGACCATCGCCTACATCGACGAGCATTACGCGGACGAGTCCATCTCGCTCAACAAGGTCGCCAAGGAGGTCAACATAAGCCCCAATTACCTCTCTGCCATATTCAGCCAGGAGGAGGGACAGACCTTCGTGGAATACCTGACCGGCAAGCGCATAAGCGAAGCGAAGCGCCTGCTGCTGCACACGGACAAACGCTCCAACGAGGTAGCGTTTGCGGTAGGGTATAAAGACCCCCATTATTTCAGCTTCGTATTCAAGAAAACCGTGGGGCTCTCGCCCCGGGAATACCGCCGCAGGGGCGTGCAGTGAGCATGGCGATGGAAAAAAGCGCAAAGATGCGCATGCAGGGAAAGCTTTGGAACATGATCCTGACGGTGGCGCTGCCGCTGATGCTCGTGATCGTTGTGATCGCGTCCATCGGCATATGGTATGCGTGGCAGTATAACGCCATACTCAACAACGTCACCACAGCCTCCGATTTCAACCAGAATTTCAAGGACGACGTCGATCTTAAGATGTACTACTATGTGATCGACAGCCAGTATTCCGAGGGGCTTCCCATCGAGGAGGTACAAAGCGCCGAAGCGATTGCCCGCAAGCTCATCGACATGAGCACGGAGAAGGAAAGCATGCGCGCCATCACGAGCGTGCTGAACCTCTGCCACAATCTGGAGGAAAAGATCCACCAGATCGCCGCCACGGAGGATTACGAAGCCCGGCAGGAGCAGCTGGAAAACAACATTTACATCCTCACGGACTTGATCCAGGAATACATGTACACCTATCTGTATTATGAAGCGGTGCACCTTGACACGCTGCAATCCCGCATGATATCCAGCATGATCGCGCTGATGACGGTCATTCTCATCATGGCGCTGATCCTGCTGGTGGTGCTGCTGAGCCGCTCCCGCAACCTGAGCCGCAAGATCGTCGATCCTGTGGATAAGCTGTGCAGGCGTCTGGAGGATATCGGCAGCGGCAAGCTTGCCGTATGCGACCCCATACAGGCGGACGTGGCGGAGGTGCAGCTCCTTTCCGACGGCATCGAACAGATGGTAGGCCATCTCCAGCGCTTGATCGCGGAGAACACGGAACAGGAGAAGCAGCGCCGGCACGCGGAGCTGGCGCTGCTGCAAGCGCAGATCAACCCGCACTTCCTATATAATACGATGGATACCATCATCTGGCTCATCGAATCCGGCGACGTTGGCAAGGCCGTCACCATGATCAACAGCCTGTCAAACTTCTTCCGCTTTTCCCTTAGCCGTGGGCAGAGCATCATCACGCTTGCGGAGGAGGAGCAGCATATCCGCAGCTACTTGGAGATCCAGCAGGTGCGCTACCGCGACCTCATGGAATATGAGATCGACATTCCGAACGACCTGAAGCAATATATGCTGCCCAAGCTTACGCTGCAGCCGTTGGTGGAAAACGCGCTGTACCACGGCATCAAGATGAAACGGCGCAAGGGCAGCATCCGCGTCAGCGGCAGCGCGCGCGACGGCAATATCTTTCTTGCGGTCAGGGACGACGGCACCGGCATGACGGCGGAAAAGCTCCACGCGCTGCAGGAATCCCTGACGGAGGGCGGGCGCGAAGGCTTCGGCCTTCGCACGGTGCACCAAAGACTGCAGATCCTATTCGGCAAGGCATACGGCCTGACGCTTGCAAGCACGCCGGACGAGGGCACGACCGTGACGGTAACGATCCCCATGCAGATGAACGACAAGGAGGCGGAGGCATGAAAAGACTGACGATATGGGTAGCATGCATGCTGACCTTGGCCGGCTGCACGCTTGCGCCGGGTACTGCGGAGCCCGAGGACAGCGAGCTTATCGTAGTAGGCTTCTCGCAGGTGGGTGCGGAATCGGAATGGCGCGTGGCCAACACGGAAAGCATGCGCGCGGCGCTTTGCGAAGCAAACGGCTATGAGCTGATCTACGATGACGCGCGGCAGGAGCAGGAAAACCAAATCAGGGCCATCCGCAGCTTTATCCAGCAGGACGTGGATTATATCGTGCTCTCCCCCATTACGGAATCCGGCTGGAGCTCCATTCTCCAGGAGGCAAAAAGCGCGGATATCCCTGTCATTTTGGTGGATCGATGCATCGAGGTGGCGGACGAAAGCCTGTATACGGCCTATATCGGCTCCGATTTCAGCAAGGAGGGCGAAATGGCGGTACAATGGCTGGATGCGCAGCTTGAAAGGCAGGGGCGTACAAAGGAACCCCTCAACATCGTGCATATCCAAGGCACGCTCGGCTCCTCCGCCCAGATCGGGCGCTCCGGCGCTTTGGAAAACGCCGTGCGCAGCCACGCAAACTGGCGGCTCATCGCGCAGGAGGACGGCGACTTCACCCGCGCCAAGGCATACGAGGTCATGACGGACATCGTCAAAAAAGATGCGCAAATCGATGTGGTCTACTGTGAGAACGACGGCGAAGCCTTGGGCGCGATCGACGCGCTGGAACAGGCCGGTTACAAATGCAACGTGTGGGACGGCGTGATCGTGGTCGCCTTTGACGCGACCAACCTCGGCCTAAACTACTGTCTGGACGGACGCATCAGCCTCAACGTCGAATGCAATCCCCTGCAGGGGCCTTATGTGGCGGATATCATCAGCGCCTTGGAGCAGGGCGCGCCCATCGAGAAGGTGCAGCATATCGACGAAACGCTGTTCGACTGCTTCACCATCACCCAACAGATCATCGACGCAAGAGCGTATTGATGTGCGTGTAAAAGCAAATTGCAAAACGGCGCCGCAAGGCGCTTTTTCTATATTCATATACAAATGGTGGATATTTTACGATAGAGGTTGAAAAATCTACGCGCGCCAAAATACGGACAAACATAGGGATTGTCAGCATTTTTTATGAGTTGGTGGACATTTTTACGCGCTTTGCCCAAAGCCCTTTCCATTCGATTTTTGATGTGCTATAAGTGAGATACAGCAAATCGATACACATTTGCGGCACATTCAAATTTTATTAGGAAGGGAACAAAAATCATGAAGAAACACATTGCGATTCTCCTCGTTGCTTTGATGGCGCTCTCCCTCGTTGCCTGCGCCGCTCCCGCCCCCGCCGCCGCTCCCGCTGCGCCCGCAGCCGAGCCCGCCCCTGCTGCCGCCGAGCCTGCCGCTCCCGCAGCTGAGCCCGCTCCCGCCGCCGAAGGCCCCATCAAGGTCGGCATCATCAACAACGACCCCAACGAGTCCGGCTATCGTACCGCCAACGACAAGGATATGAAGGCCACCTTCACCGCGGAAAACGGCTATGACGCGTCCTTCGCTTACAGCCTGAAGAACGACGAGCAGATCGCCGCCGCACAGAAGTTCATTCAGGACGAAGTCGATTATCTTCTGATCTCCGCTGCCGGCACCTCCGGCTGGGATTCCGTGCTGCAGGACGCACAGGCCGCCGGCATCAAGGTCATCCTGTTCGACCGCACCATCGACGCTGACGTAAGCCTGTATGAAGCTTCCATCGTTTCCGACATGGCGCTTGAAGGCAAGACCGCCGTTGATTGGCTAGCCACGCAGGGTCTTAGCGAGTACAACGTGATCCACATTCAGGGCGTTATGGGTTCCTCCGCACAGATCGGCCGTACCGGCGCGCTGGACGAAATGGTCGCCGCCAATGCCAACTGGACGCTCGTGACCCAGCAGACCGCCGAGTGGAACGCCGAGACCGCGCAGCAGATCGTGCAGGCCGTCATCGACTCCGGCAAAGCCTTCAACGTCATTTATGCTGAGAACGACGACATGGCAAAGGGCGCCGTCGCAGCGCTCGACAAGGCGAACATCTCCCACGGCGTAGGCAAGGACGTTATCGTCATGGGCTTTGACTGCAACAAGTGGGCGCTCGAGGAGCTGCTTGCCGGCAACTGGAACTACGACGGTCAGTGCAACCCCTTCCAGGCTTCCTATATCGACAGCATCATCAAGGATCTTGAGCAGGGCGTAGCACCCGCCGAGAAGGTCGTCGTCATGGTGGAAAAGGGCTTTGACGCCAGCACCATCACCCAGGAGGACGTTGACACCTACGGCATCTAAACGTATACTGTAGCTGCAACATCAATTGACTTGTACACGCGGTACGGCGAATATGGATAGTATGTCCGTGTATCCGCACCGCGTGTATTCTTTCACCGAAAAACACGCAACGATACAAAACACCGCATACAGGCTCGACATTCGATGATGTAGGGAGGCAAAACGCTATGCAAGAGGGCGCGATACTCGAGATGCGCGGCATCTCTAAATATTTCCCCGGCGTGCGTGCCCTTCAAGATGTGGACTTTACCCTGCGCGGGGGCGATATTCACGCATTGATGGGAGAAAACGGCGCCGGAAAATCGACTTTGATCAAGGTATTGACCGGCGTTTATCCGAAGGACGCGGGGCAGGTCTTTATGAAGGACAGCGCAAAGCCCGTATCCATCAAATCACCGCAGGATGCGCAAAAGCTGGGCATCAGCACCGTATATCAGGAAATTACGCTTTGTCCCAACCTCACGGTTGCGGAGAACATGTATATAGGAAGAACCAAGGGCGCGCTCACCAACTGGAAGCAGATCAACGCGCGCGCGGGCAGCATGCTCGAATCCCTCGGGATACCCGCGGAACCCACACAGCAGCTTGCAAGCTGTTCCATCGCCGTGCAGCAGATGGTCGCCATCGCGCGCGCAGTGGACATGGAATGCAAGGTGCTGATCCTCGACGAGCCAACCTCGTCGCTGGATGAGCGTGAGGTCACCAAGCTCTTTACGCTCATGCGCGATCTCAAGGCGCGGGGCGTGGGCATCATCTTTGTCACGCATTTCTTGGAACAGGTCTACGAGGTGTGCGACCGCATCACCGTGCTTCGGGACGGCAAGCTCGTAGGCGAATATGTGATAGACGACCTGCCGCGCGTGCAGCTTGTTTCCAAAATGCTCGGCAAGGAGCTGGACGATCTTTCCGGCATGCAGAAGGTTGAAACGGCATTTGCCGAAAAAGACGCGCAAGCCCCCGTGCTGGAGGCCGAACAGCTCGCAAGCATCGCGGGCGTCAAGCCCTTCGACTTTACGATACGCAAGGGCGAGGTCAACGGCTTTACGGGGCTTTTGGGCTCCGGCCGAAGCGAGTGCGTGCGCGCCATCTACGGCGCGGACAAAACCACGGGCGGCGTGGTGAAGATGAACGGCAAAAGGGTCAAAATCGCCAAGCCCCTGGACGCCATGAAAAACGGCATCAGCTATCTTCCCGAGGATCGCAAGCGCGACGGGATCGTAGGCGATCTCTCCGTCCGGGAAAATATCATACTCGCCCTGCAAGTGATGAAAGGCTTTTTTAAGCCGTTTACAAGGGCGCAGGCGGAAGCCTTCGCGGACGAATACATCAAGCTGCTGGACATCAAGACGGCTTCCTCCGATACGCCGATCAAATCGCTTTCGGGCGGCAACCAGCAGAAGGTCATACTGGCTCGCGGCCTTTTGTCCAATCCCGTGTATCTCATTCTCGACGAACCGACGCGCGGTATCGACGTAGGCACCAAGGTGGATATTCAAAAGCTGGTGCTCAAGCTTGCAAGCGAAGGCAAAAGCATCACCTTCATTTCCTCCGAAACCGACGAAATGCTGCGCACCTGCTCACGCCTCATCGTCATGCGCGACCGCAGGGTCGTAGGCGAGCTTAGCGGCGCAGAGCTTACGCAAAACAGGATCATGACCACGATTGCCGGAGGTGACGAATAATGCCTTCCATGGAAAATAAACCCAAGGCGACAGCCGCCGGAAAGCTTCCCGCTGCGCTGCTGGGGCTTGCCAAGCACCAGATATTCATCCCGATCGCGGCGCTTATGATACTCATACTCTTTAACCTGATCGCCGACCCCTCCTTCTTTACGATCACGCTCGACCAAAACAGCGCGGGCGATCCGGTGTATTCAGGCTATCTGATCACGATACTCGACAACGCCTCCGAGCTTGCCATACTCGCCATCGGCATGACGCTTGTGACGGCCGCCTCCGGCGGACAGGACATCAGCGTGGGCTCCGCGATCGCCATCAGCGGCAGCGTGGTGCTGCGCGTGCTGTGCGGAACCAATTCGCGCCCGGATACCCTGCAAACACCCATCATCGTCGCGTTCCTCGTCTGCTGCGTGGTGGCGATGCTCTTTGGCGCGTTCAACGGGGCGCTCGTCGCCTTCTTCAAGATACAGCCCATGGTAGCGACGCTCATTCTCTTTACGGCGGGTCGTTCCATCGCCGCGTGGATCAACAACAACGAGCTGCCCATCATCAGCGACGCGGCGTTTGGCTACTACGGCAACTTCATTCCCGGCATACCCGTCCCGACGCCCATCTTCATCGCCATCGCCTGCATGCTCGTGATCGCGCTGGCGCTAAAGTTCACCAACCTTGGCCTCTACACGCAGTCCGTCGGCATCAACGCCGAATCGTCAAGGCTCAACGGCATCAATCCGACCTGGGTCAAATTCATCACCTATGTGATTTTGGGGCTTTGCGTGGCGGTTGCAGGCTTCATTAAGGTAAGCCGCTTCTCCACCATCAACTATTCGGTCGTGGCAAAGGACATCGAGATGGACGCGATCCTCGCCGTCGCCCTTGGCGGCAACGCGCTAAGCGGGGGCAAGTTCAACATGTCCGCCTCCATTCTGGGCGCGTACGTTATCCAGTTCCTCACGACCACCTTGTTCAAGTTCAACGTCGTCTCAAGCGCGCTGCCCGCGTATAAGGCTGTCGTGGTCATCCTTCTGGTCGTTTTAAGCGCGCCCATCGTCAGGGACAAGATCTCGCAGCTCTGGAAAAAACGCACGCCCGCAAAAACAGTAAAGGAGGCGAACTAGGATGTCTCTACGCAATAACAAGGCGCTAAGGAATCTTTCCGACACCAATTTGCTCCTTTTCATCACCATCGTCGTGTTTTTCGTCATGTACGGCTGTGCGGTCGTGTTCCTTGGCTCCGGCTTTTTAAAGCCGCAGACCTTCTTCAACATCCTCAACGAGAACGCCGCCCTCATCATACTCTCCTGCGGCATGAGCCTCGTCATGATCACCGGCGGCATCGATATATCCGTCGGCATGGTGACAGCACTCGTGTGCATGAGCTGTGCGGTGCATCTTGACTATAACGGCGGCAGCGTTCCTACGGCGATATTGCTTGCATTGTTCGTCGGCCTCATGTTCGGCCTCGTGCAAGGCTTTTTGATCGCCTATCTGGAGATACAGCCCTTTATCGTGACGCTTGCGGGCATGTTCTTTGCAAAAGGCATGACCACCATCGTCAACGCCACCCAGTTCAACGTGGAGCATGAGGCATTCAAGGCGCTAAAGGCCACGCGGATCACGGTTCCGGGCATGGGCTCCCTCAACAAGCTTGGCAACTATGTGCCGGCCTATGTGGAGATCGGCGTGATCGTGGCGCTCATCGTCGTCGTGGTGCTGTTTGTGCTTCTCAAATGGGTGAAGCTTGGGCGCAACTTCTATGCGGTCGGCGGCAACAACCAAAGCGCGAACATGCTGGGCATCAACGTCAAGCGGACGAAATTCCTGGCGCATCTGCTTTGCGGCCTGCTTGCCGGCATCGGCGGGTTCGTCTACTTCCTGCACGTCGGCTCCGGCTCCCCCTCGCACGCAAGCGGCGCGGAGATGAACGCCATCGCCTCCTCCATCATCGGCGGCACGATGCTTACCGGCGGCGTAGGCAATATCATAGGCACCTTCTTTGGCGTGCTGTCGCTTAGCACCATCAAGAACATCGTATCCTCGCTGGGGCTGGACGAAGCATGGTGGACCAACATCACCGTGGCCGCCATGATATGCCTGTTCCTTCTTATCCAAAGCGTCGTTTTGTCGCGCAAGAACAAACGAAAGCTGTAAGCAGGCAGGAAAACACAAAACGCTCCGATTTTTCGGGGCGTTTTTCTTTGCAGCCTATTTTTCCCGCGCGCCGCTGTCGCACGCTTTATTGACGGTCTCCTCCACGAGTGCCTGAAACGCCTTCCCTTTCTCCTTTAGGTCGCCCGACAGACCCTCCGCCCGGCGCATGATCGTCTGCAAGGTTCCTATATCCTGCCGTATGAACAGCTCGCACAAATACCGTTTCATGCGCCCGTTGTTGTAGCGTTCCAGCGCCACGGTGAGCATATCGGCTCGCTTTTCATAGTCCCGATACCACGCTTCCAGCCCCTGCGCGGCGACCGTCCCACAATTGCGCAGCTTTGCGTGATCCGTATTGAAATCACGAAAGTCGCTCATTTTCCCCAGCCTTGCGCAAGGGAAATCGCCGCACTGCCCGCAGTGGAGCAGCTGCTTTTCCCTGCAGCAATGGTGCACCTTGCAAGGATCCGTGTAATAACCGTCATGCGAACAGCCCGGGCATCTGCTCGTCCCCGCCGCGCAATAGCGCGGGCACAGCGCGCAGGGCATCCCGCAGTAACCGTATGCGTATGCCGTCATGCTTCAAGCCACCTCGCGTTTCTTAAGCCTTTTCTGCTTCGCTTGCCTGCCGCTCGCGCCGCAAGCCCAGATAATTTTCCACAACCACGCACACCAGAATCACCGCAGCCCCCGCCAAACCCATAAGCCCCAGCCGTTCCCCCAGCAGCAAAAAGGAGAACAGCGCCGTAAGGACGGGCTGCGTGCATTGGAGCAATGACACCGCCGAGGCGGAAAGGCCGCTCAACGCCACGTTTTGCAGCACATAGGCAAGGCAGGAGCAGATCAGCGCCAGATACAGCACCACAAGCCACGCCTGCGGTTCCACGCGGCCAAGCGCCGCAACATCGTCAAAGCAAAGCGCGGCGGCTACGCTGATGATGGCTGTCACGCCGGTTTGCGCCGCAGCCATGGCAACGGGTCCCAGGCGTGTGATGGAACGCTCCGAAAGCACCAGCGTCCCGGCGATAGACAGGGCGCACAGAAGCGAAAGCGCCTCGCCCAAGCCAAAGGTAAACGTCCCGCCGCCGCAGCAGAGCATATACAGCCCCGCCACAACGGCAAGCTGCACGGGCAGAGAGCGAAAGGGATATTTCCTTTTAAGCAGGAATACGGAAAGTATAGGCGCAAACAGCACCGGCAGCGACATCAAAAACCCCACGTTGGTCGCGGTGGTCAGTCCCAACGCGAGATTGCAGGATATATACGCAACGGCCATGCAAAGGCTGTTGGGCAGCCATGCCCCAACACCTGCCGCGCGAAGCTGTGCCACGGCCTTTTTGCCGCCAAATGCGAGCAGCAGAAGCGACGCCAGCGTAAAGCGGACAGCCAGACACCACAAAACGGTGATGCTCGCAAAACCCACCTTGGTAAGCGGATTGCCCAGCCCGTAGACCACGCTTTGCAGCAGTATACAGGCGATATAGAGCCACTTCCTGTCCGTTTTTTGCATGAAAGCATCCTCGTTTTGCTAATTTTTTATATCATATCATATTCGTTTCGCCATATCTACAGCGCAAAATGGCCGAAGCTTATAATTTTTCCTGCCTTGCCGGCCAATACAAAAATGCCGCCGTGTGGGGTACACACAGCGGCATCTGCTGTTTACCTTTTCGCTTATTTTACGAAGCCCTCGATGATGTCCACGATCTCCGCGCCGATGCGCTTCTGCGCTTCCTTGGTGGCAGCGCCGATATGCGGCGTGCAGGAAACGGCAGGATGGCTGTAGAGCGCCTTATTCTTGGCGGGTTCCTCCGCGTACACGTCCAGACCTGCCGCGCGAACCTTGCCGCTGTCCAGCGCCTCAATCAAGGCAGCCTCATCCACGTTGTTGCCGCGGGAGGTGTTGATGAACACCACGCCGTCCTTCATCTTGGCGATGGTCTCTGCATTGATGAGGGGCTTGCCGTCGATGGCGGGGGTATGCAAGGAAATGAAGTCGGACTTTGCGAGCAGCTCGTCCATCTCCACATAGCGCATGGTGTCGCACGCCAGACCGTCCACCTTATAGATGTCGTAAGCGAGCACGGTCATGCCCAAACCCTGCGCCATGCGACCCAGCGCCTGCCCGATGCGGCCGTAGCCGATCACGCCCAAGGTCTTGCCGCCGATCTCGATGCCCTTGCCGTAAGCCTTCTTTTCCCACTTGTCCTCGCGCATGGTGTGACCCGCGATGGAGATGTAGCGCGCGCAGGAGAACATGTGCGCCAACGCCAGCTCCGCAACGGAATTGCTGGAAGCGCGCGGGGTATTCTTTACGGTGATGCCGTTTTCCTCGGCATACTTGACGTCGATGTTGTCAACGCCCACGCCGCCGCGGATGATGAGCTTAAGCTTGCCGCCCTTGGCCGCGTCGATGTGCTCCTTGCGAACCTTGGTGGCGCTGCGGACGACGCAAGCGTCAAAATCCTTGAGTGCCGCACCCAGCTCGGCGGGTTCGTAGAACTGCTCCACAACCTCATGACCCTTCGCCTTCAACGCGGCGATGGCGTCCTTATCCATACCGTCGGTAATCAAAATACGCATGTCGTTTTTCTCCTTTATGCCTTGTTTATGCCTTGTAGTTTGCTTCAAAGTCCTTGAGGAACTTCACCAGCGCCTCCACGCCCTCCTTGGGCATGGCGTTGTAGGTGGAGGCACGAAGGCCGCCCACGCTCTTGTGACCCTTGAGGTTGTCAAAGCCCGCTGCCTTGGTGGCCGCCACGACCTCCGCGTCAAGCTCCTTGCTCGCGGTAACGAAGGGGATGTTCATCCAAGAGCGGAACTCCTTCTCCACCGTACCATTGAACATCTGGCTTGCATCCAAGAAATCGTACATGATCTTGGCCTTTTCGATGTTGCGCTTGTCCATGGCCTCCAAGCCGCCGATCTTCTTGAGATACTTGAACACCTGGCCGCAGACGTAGATGGACCAGCAGTTGGGGGTATTGTACATGGAGCCGTTGTCCGCGTGCGTCTTGTAGCTGCAATAGGTGGGCACCCAGGTGGGGAGCTCCGCCGTATCGCGGATGAGATCCTCGCGGATGATGACGATGACCATGCCCGCGGGGCCGATGTTCTTCTGCACGCCGCCGTAGATCATGCCGTAATCGGACACGTTGCAGGGCTTGGAGAGGAACATGGAGGACTGATCGGAAACGAGGATCTTGCCCTTGGTGTTGGGCAGCTTCTGATAGGTGGTGCCGTGGATGGTCTCGTTCTCGCAGATATATACATAGTCCGCATCGGGGCTGATGGGAAGATCGGAGCAATCGGGGATATAGCTGTAGTTCTTATCCTCGCTGGTGGCTACCAGATTGATCTTGCCGTACTTCTTGGCCTCCTGATACGCCTTCTTGGACCAGTTGCCCGTCACGATGTAGTCCGCCACGCCGTTCTTCATCAGGTTCATGGGGATCATGGCGAACTGCAGCGTCGCGCCGCCCTGAATGAACATGACCTTATAGTTGTCCGGGATCGCCATGAGCTCACGAAGATCCGCTTCCGCCTCATCGATGATCTTCTGGAAGACCTTGGAGCGATGGCTCATCTCCATCACGCACATGCCGGAGCCTTCGTAATTGAGCAGATTGTCCCTTACGCTTTCCAACACTTCCTCGGGAAGTATGGAGGGGCCTGCGGAGAAGTTGTAGATGCGGTCGTACTTCATTGTGGTTTCTCCTTTGTTATCTGTTTTTTTAGGTGTGTTTTTCATCATTTCGTGTGGAACTGCTAACGTCTTTATTATAGCCCATACGCTATAGGAAATACAATATGTCTTATTTAATAAACTTATATATTTTGTACGCCATACAAAAATTTTGTTTCCGCAGAAAATCCAAGACGGATCAGCGTTTTTTGCTAGTGCTTTTCCCCTGCGCGTGTGCTATATTTACCTTATGAATAATGAAGAACTGCGTTCCGCCTTTTGTGCGCTGTACGGGCCCGGCCCCGTGCGTTTGTTCAAGTCCGCCGCACGCATCAATCTGATTGGCGAGCATATCGATTTCAGCGGGGGACTTGTTTTTCCCGCCGCCGTAGCGCTTCGTTCCGCCTGCGCCCTGCGCGAGCGCAGCGACGGGCTGATCCATCTTGCCTCCACCTCCTGCACGCACCGCGTGGAATGCAGGGTGGACGATTTGGATGGGCACAGCGATCTGCCATGGGGCGGTTATCAGCTTGGCATGCTCTGCCTTATGCAGCGCGAAGGCTATACCATCACCGGCATGGACATGCTCTTTGACGAGACCGTGCCGCACGGGGGCGGCCTTTCCGCTTCCGCCGCCATCGAGCTGGCTACGGGCATTGCAGCCGCGACGCTATCCAATGAAAAATCCGGCACGCCGATAGACCGCGTGGCGCTTGCCAAGCTCGGGCAGCGCGCGGAAAACGAATATATGGGCATGAACTGCGGCATTATGGATCAGTTCGCCTCCGCCATGGGCAAAAAGGGGCAGGCGATGCTATTGGACACGGCGGCCGTCACCTGCGAATACGCGCCGGTGGATTTGGAGAAGGACGGCCTCTGCCTTTGCATCATGAACACCAACAAGCCGCATAATCTCGTAAACTCCCCTTATAACGCGCGCCGCGCAGACTGCGAAGCCGCCTTGGCGGATATTCGGGCGATTCGCCCCTTGGAGCACCTTTGCGATCTAAGCCCGGCGGAATTTGAAACGGTAAAGCATGCCATCAAAACGGAAAACGGGCTCAAGCGCGCCACGCACGCGATCTACGAAAACCAGCGCACCAAGGACGCATATCAAGCGCTGTGCGCCGGAGATATGCAGGGCTTTGGAAAAATATTGGTCGAGGGGCACGCCTCCATGCGCGATCTTTACGAGGCGACAGGGCCGGAGCTCGACGCCATCGTGGACGCCGCTTTGGCGCAGGAGGGCGTGCTGGGCGCGCGCATGATGGGCGGCGGCTACGGCGGCTGCGCCATAGCGCTTCTCAGGGAGGAGAAGCTCGAAGCCTTCAAGGAAGCCGTAGCAAAAGCCTATACCGCGAAAACCGGCTTTGTACCCATCTTTTATCCCGCCCATATCGACGACGGCGCGATGGAGATCGTCGAATAAGTAGGCAACGGCACAAAAAAGGGCGTTCCCCGCATCGGGGGACGCCCTTTTCAACGCTTTTGTGTTTTTCGCCTTTTTATCCGTGCAGACCCACGCGATCGTACACCGCGCGCAGCGTTTGGTTCGCGTGCTCGCGTGCGCGCGCCGCGCCGCTTTGTATCATCTGGTTGAGATACGCCTGATCGTCAAGCAGGCGCTGGTATTCCTTCTGCACTGGCGTAAGCTCGTCGATCACGGCCTGCGCGACCTCGGTTTTCAGGCTGCCGTAGCCCTTGCCCGCAAAGCTTTGCACCGCATCCTCCATGCTTAGCCCCGTAAAGGACGTGAAGATGGAAAGAAGGTTGGATACGCCCGGCTTGTTTTCGGGATCGTAGCGAATTTCGCCGTCGCTGTCCGTCACGGCGCGCTTGAATTTTTTGAGGATCACGTCCGGCGCGTCCATGATGGCGACGAAGCCGTTGGGATTGGAATCGGACTTGCTCATCTTCTGCAAGGGATCCTGCAAGCTCATCACGCGGCCGCCGAATTTGGGTATAAAGCCCTCCGGCACCTTGAAGGTCTCGCCGTAGGCGTTGTTGAAGCGGATGGCGATGTCGCGGGCGATCTCGATATGCTGCTTCTGATCTACGCCCACCGGCACCAAATCCGTCTGATACAGCAGAATGTCCGCCGCCATCAGCACGGGGTAGGTGAACAGACCCGCATTGATGTTGTCCGCATGCTTGGCGCACTTATCCTTATACTGCGTCATGCGGTTCAATTCGCCCATGTAGGTGTTGCAGCACAGTACCCAGTTGAGCTCCGCATGCGCGGATACCTGCGACTGGATGAACAGCGCGGATTTTTCAGGGTCGATGCCGCACGCGATCAGCAGCGCCACGGTCTCCATAGACCGGCGGCGGAGCGCTTCGGCGTCCTGCCGCACGGTGATGGCATGCATATCCACCACGCAATAATAGCAAAAACGATCCTCGCCCTGGAGCAGCGACCAGTTGCGCAGCGCCCCCACATAATTGCCTAACGTCGGCGAGCCCGACGGTTGGATGCCGCTGAATACATACTTCACTGTCGTTACCTCCTTTTTACAAAAATCGTTTATGTATACGCTTTACGCATCCCGAACATTATAAACCTTTGTCGCACGCTTGGCAACGGTTCACATTGCATGTGGAACAGAAAAATGGTATCATGGGCATAGAATTTTCACGATGGGGGTATAGGATGTCCTATCAGGCGCTGTACCGCAAATACCGCCCCGCGACCTTTGATGCGGTCGTCGGGCAGGATCATATCACCACCATACTCAAAAATCAGGTGCAGTCGGGGCATATCGCCCACGCGTACCTGTTTTCCGGCACGCGCGGCACGGGCAAAACCACCACGGCGCGCATATTCGCCCGCGCCATCAACTGCCTTGACCCGCAAAACGGCGAGCCCTGCGGCAGGTGCGAGGCGTGCCTCGTGTCCGCCTCCGACAACGCGGACATCATAGAGCTGGACGCGGCCTCCAACAGCAGCGTGGACGATATCCGCTCGCTCGTGGAGAAGGCGCGCTATACGCCGCTGCAGCTTAAGACCAAGGTCTATATCATCGACGAGGCGCATGCGCTTTCCAGCTCCAATCAGGCGTTCAACGCGCTGCTAAAGACGCTGGAGGAGCCGCCCGCCCATGTCGTGTTCATACTCGCCACCACGGAGCCGCAGAAGCTCCCCGCCACCATACGCTCCCGCTGCCAGCGGCTGGATTTTCACAGGCTGCGCGTGGCGGACATGACGGCGCTGTTACGGGATGTGCTGCAAAAAAGCGGCGCTTCTATCGAAGAAGAAGGACTTTTATCCATCGCCCGGGCTGCCGACGGCGGCATGCGCGACGCGCTCTCCTTGGCGGATCAATGCCTCGCCTTTTGCGGGGATACCGTTTCCGCGCAGGACGTATATCGAGTATTGGGCAGCATGGACAGCGATTTTCTTTATCGCATCGCGGACGCGCTGATAACGGGCGACGCCGCTGCGGCGCTGACGCTGCTCGATCAGGTCATACGCGACGGGCGCGACCTTACCGTGTTCACCCAGGACATGGCCCGGCACATGCGCGCGCTGCTCATCACCAAGGTCTGCGGCGAATCGGCGGAGCTGTTGGACTGCACGCCCGACGACGCGCACCGTTATACGGAGCAAAGCGCCGCCTGCGGCGAAGCATGGCTTTTATACACACTAGAGCAGCTTTCCGCCGTGCAGGCGGAGCTCAAATGGCTCACCACCCCGCGCGCGCGGATCGAAAGCATGCTGGTGCGCATCGCGCGGCCGGATCAGGCGCGCTCACTGGACGATCTTACCGCACGTTTGGACGCGTTGGAGCAGCGCAGCCAAGCAGCGCCGCGTCCAAGCGTCTCCCCCGCGCCACAGCCCGCCGCACAGCAGGCCGCCCCGGAGGAAGCGCCGCCGTGGAACGACACGCCGCCCATGGAGGATGCGCCCCCATGGGATAACACGCCGGAAGCTGCAAAGCCCGCGCCCAAAGCGCCGCCCAAGTCGAAAACGGCGCCCGTGAAAGCTGCGGGAAGCGACGCAAAGAACAAATGGAGCGCCGCGCTGGAAGCGCTCAAAACAGCCGATATGATGCTTTTCGCCATGGCGCGCCACGCCGCGGCGGAGGAGCGGGACGGGCATGTGCTGCTGCGCTTTGAAAAGGATATCTATGTAGACGCGGTCAAAAAGAACCACGAAAAGATCGAAGCGCTGCTGGGCTGCCCCATCGTGGTGGAGCTTCGCGGCGCAAGCGCGCAGGAAACGCCCGAGGCGCGCGCGCGCGCCCTCTTTGGCGATACATTGAAAATCACAGACTGACGGAGGACACAAAACAATGGCAAAAGGCGGATTTCCCGGAATGGGCGGTGCAAACATGCAGCAGATGATGCAAAAGGCGCAGCGGATGCAGCAGGAAATGGCAAAGCTGCAAGCGGAGCTTGAAACGCGTGCATTCACGGCGACCGTAGGCGGCGGCGTGGTCACGGCGGTGGCGTTGGGAAACAAGACGCTCCAATCCATCAAGATCGACCCGGCCTGCGTCGATCCAGACGATGTGGAAATGCTAGAGGACTTGGTGGTAAGCGCCGTAAACGAGGCGCTGCGCACGGCGGATGAGACCGTGAGCACGGAAATGAGCAAGATCACGGGCGGTATGAACCTTGGATTCTAAAATGCCCCGCTGTGAATGAAGGACGGCCTCTTTTATGGATGCGATCAATAACCTGATAGCCCAGCTTTCCCGCCTGCCGGGCGTGGGCAGCAAAAGCGCGCAGCGGCTTGCCTATCACATTTTGGATATGCCGGAAAGCCACGCGCATGAGCTTGCCGCCGCGATCGAGACCGCGCGGGCAAACATACACTTTTGCCCCGTCTGCGGCAGCTATACCGAGCAGGATCCCTGCCCCATCTGTGCCGATCAGCGGCGCTCCGCTGCTTTTTTGTGCGTTGTGAAGGACGCGCGCGACGTGTTTTCCATGGAAAAGATGCGGGAGTTTCAGGGCAAGTACCATGTGCTCCACGGCACCATTTCCCCCATGGACGGCATAGGCCCCGACGATATCGCCATCAAGGAGCTGCTGCAGCGGGTGGAGCAGGACGACGTGCATGAGGTGCTCATCGCCACCAACCCGGACGTGGAGGGGGAAGCGACCGCCACCTATATCGCGCGCCTGCTCAAGCCAAAGAACGTACGCGTGACGCGCATCGCCCACGGCATCCCCATAGGGGGCGATCTTGAGTATGTGGACGAGATGACGCTTTTGAAGGCCGTAGAAGGCCGAAGGGACATGTAGAGCCGCCTTTTGCGGCTTCGGAGGATCGACCATGCCAAAGGGTGTACGCACCATCGCCATATTGCTTTGCGTGCTTTTGCTGTGCACCGGCTGCACCGCACAGGAGACGCTTGCCGATGAAAGCCGCGCGCTGTCTGCACTGCGCGTTTGCTATCGCAGCGCCAAGCTGATCGCTACAGGCGTGTGCACGCGGATGTATTACGGCGAAAACGGCGCCGTTCTTTCCGAATTTCGTCTTAGCGAGGTGCTTGCTGGACGCGGCGAGCCCGGCGACGTCATCACCTGCGAAACGGAGGCGATGACGCTGCAAGCGTCCTATTTGTGCTACTTCACTTATGATGCGGCAAACCGGGCGCAGGCCGTCTCTTTGGCGATCTGCCCATGGGATACCGACGCCAACGAAATACAATATGAAGAAAGTACCCTCTCCCTCACCGCGGTCCGCGAGGATATGGCGCTTTTGCAAAACGTCATCATTGCGCCGCCTGACACCTGGTACTATGGCAACATCCTGCAGCTTATGGAGGCGTGCACCGAGGTGTTCATAGGGCGCGTCACACAGGTGCCGGCGCTTGCCGATACGGAATTCCGCGAGGAATCCGGCAGCGCCACCATCGAGCATACCATGCCCGCGAGCATCGTTCCCGTCACGGTATACGGCAGCATCAAGGGCACGCTGCGCTACGGCGAGGCCGTCTCCTTCGTCAACGTACCCGCCCACGCGGCGGATATGCTGGACGCAGCGACGCTCACCGCCGTGCAGGCTGATGCGGCGTCTCTGCCGGCGCTTCGTGAGGGCGCATTCTGCATTTTCTTCCTGCTTCGCGGCCCGGACGCCAAGCAGGAAAGCTATTTTTGCGTCAATCCCCTGCAAGGCTTCATCCCCTTGGAGGAGGATATTCTGCTCGTGCCGCAGGGCAACGAGGCGTTTTCCTCCTGCGCAACGCTGCTGGATTTCCTGCACGCCATACAGAACGTGTAATTTTTTTCGTTTTTATATTCCCCTTTTCCCATTTTTCTGCTATAGTAAATATATCATTTCACCTTAACAGGCCATTGAAAGGAGTTTACACATGGGAAAATTCGAGGTCAAAAAAGCAAAAACCGGTTTCGTGTTCAATCTGAAAGCAGGTAACGGTGAGATCATCGGCGGTTCCGAGGTGTATGCCACGATGGGTTCCTGCAATAAGGGAATCGCTTCCGTGGCCAAAAATGCGCCCGTAGCCGGTGTGGAGGATCAGACGGAGCCTGACTTCAAGAAGGTCAAGCACCCCAAATTCGAGGTCTATAACGATAAGGGCAAGGAATTCCGTTTCCGCCTCAAGGCCACCAACGGCGAGATCATTCTCGCATCCGAAGGCTATACGGAAAAGGGCGCTTGCCTTAAGGGCATCGAATCCGTTCGCAAGAACGCCGCTTCTCCCACCGTCAAGGTCGAGGAGTAAGCATCGAGCAGCATAGCCCGAACTGCGCCGCTTCACGCGGGGCAGTTCTCTTTTGTTTACAAGCGGGGAAAAGTACCGTATACTAGATAAAAGCAACCTGCGAGAAGGAGGCGATCCCATGGATGAAGCGCAGCGCGAGCTTCTCGTTCCCGCCCAAATCGAATACCTGGACGAGGTGCAGTCTTTTATCGATGACCAGCTTGCACAAGCCGGCTTCTCCACCAAGACGAAGCTTAAGATCGCCATCGCGGCCGAGGAGATATTCGTCAATATCGCAAGCTACGCCTACGCCCCCGCAAGCGGCGACGTGCGCGTTCGCTTTGGCTTGACCCCGGAGGGTGATGCACAGATCACCTTCCTTGACAGCGGCGTACCCTATGACCCTCTCTCTCGAAAAGACCCTGACGTTACGCTGGAAGCGGCGGATCGCGGCATCGGCGGATTGGGTATCTACATGGTGAAAAAATCCATGGACGATATGCGCTATGCCTATTGCGACGGCCAGAACAGGCTGACGCTGATAAAAAAGAAGGACTGAATCCTGCACACAACAAAAAAGGCTGCGCCCAAACGGGTGCAGCCTTTCTGCATGGCGTTAAATCATCGTCCGGTCATAAACGTCAGTTGCCAACGACCGCAACGGGAATCGCGCCGGTGCCGATCGCGGGGGACGAATTGCTCACGACCGCAACGGGAACATCGCCGCCGACCACAGGCACAACGGGAGCGGTATTGCCGTAAACGACGGGTGCTACGGGGATGGAGCCGCCGTAATAGACGGGCTTATAGAAATAGGTAATGACGGTATCGTTATAGACGGTGACGACGCCGCGATCCGACGACGAGCCCGTCACGGTGCAATAATCGTACACATACCCCTGTATGTTGGGCGCATTGAGCGCCATGGCGGAACCATAGGATACGGCGTTGTTGTAGAATTCGCGGAAAACACGGCCCGTACTCTCGTCCACACCGCGTACCAGCAACGTGGCGTCATGCGTAACGGGCTGCGTCCAATGGCTGGTGGTCTGATAATAGTAAACGATGGTGGTATCCCTCGTCAGCGCAACATCGGAGGACGTCGCTTTCACGCCGTTCACCGTAACGCCGGTGAATTGATATCCCTGCACCGTATGCCGGTAATTGCTGATATCCACATGCGTGCCGTAGGGCTTGTCCGCATTTTCAAGCAGAGTGAGCACGGCGCCCGTTCCCTGATCCACAGACTGCACGCGCAGATGCACCATTTGGCCGGAAACCGGCACCACGGAGGAGGCGCTGCTGGCACGGTAGACCACCTTGATGGTCTTGCTGTCAGCGCGGATCACGCCGTTATTGGGATCGTCCACGCGCAAAAACGTGTATCCCGCAAAGTAAGGCGTATCCACGGTATAGCCCTGCCCTTCACGCCCGCTGATCGTTTTGGACGCGCCCAGCTTGTTGCCTTTTTCATCCACATATTTCACGGTGATCCCGTCTTGCTTTGCGTAGTGCGCGAGGAGGGTGACGTCCTTCTCGGGGAACACGAAGCTGTTCATCGTATTATGCGTAAACCCTATAAAGGTATAGCCGCTGATGTCCTTGAGATCCACCTGAAAATATGCGCCCGGCACGCCGGTGATCCTTTCCGTATCGGCGATCTTGACGTTCTTGTCACCGGTAACATATTTGACGGTGACCGTCACCTTGGATGCAGCCAAAGCGGGGGCTGCAGCAGTCAGCAGCAGCATGGCGCACAATAGCAGCGCCAGCATTTTTTGTTTACGCATAAGGGAAATTCCTCCTCAGTCATTTTACAGCATAGTACCATATTTTCGGCCGAAACACAAGATTCCGGGCAAAGCGACCCACACATCCCGAATTTAGCCGAATTTAACAGCCGGTGTTGTGGTTTGCAGGATCGCATGCTATAATAATGGAAAGTATTACAAACATATATCTTTCGCTGCTATACATCAATATTATATATGTCGGAAGGATTATCCGCATGGCGCCACGCACCAAGGGACGCAATTTTAAAGGTCTGCTTTCGCGTTTGCTGATCCCCTTGATCCTTATCATAGGGGTTCTATGCGCTATTCTCATCGTGCATGAAAAGGTGGAGGATACCACCCTTACGCGCGTAAAAAGCATACTCCGCACCGCCTCTGAAAACCACGCGCAGGTGATGAGCGCCACCCTTGAAGGCAAATACGGGGTGCTGGAATCCTTTGCGGACGAATTGGCATGGGTGGACAACTATGACATACCCGAGCTTCAAAAACGCATGGACGCGGTCAAGCAGGCTGCGGGGTTCGACCGCATCTTCGTGCTGGACGCCTATGGCAAGGGTCTGACCAATGACGGCAGGGTCTTTACCGCCGCCCAAAGGGAGTATTTCAGCAAATCCATGCACGGCAGGCGCGCGCTGGATTTCGTGGAAACGTCCGTGTTCGATAATCAAAGCTGTTTTGTGCTTGCCGTGCCCATCAGGGACGATAGGGGCGCCAAATCCGTGCTGGCGGGCTCCTATATGCAGGAGGGACTACGCAAGCTGCTCATATCCAACGCCTACGGCGAAGAAAGCTACGCCTATGTCGTGGACGCGGACGGGCATATCATCATCGGCGCGGACGGCGACTACTTCGACGGCAAAAGCAGGACGATCGACGAGCTTCTCAGCGACGCCACATTTTCCGAAGGCTATTCTCTGGACAAAATACGCAATGCGTTACAAAGCAACAGCGGCGGGGATTTTTCCTATTCCAAGGGCGGCCGGCAGATGTATTGCTTTTTTCAGCCCGTAACAAGCCGGACGCTTCCCCTAAACGACTGGTATATCGCGGAGGTCATCCCCGCGCAGGTCATCAGCGACGATGTGCGCACCACCACCAGCAGCATAGCGATCCGCTTGGGGCTGATATTCCTGCTCGCCCTGCTCCTCATTCTTTTCAGCTACTATACCACCTCGCGCAACGAGCGGGCGCTGGCCGACGAGACCATCGCCAAGCGCGTTGCGGAGCAAACCGCGTCCGAGCTCCGCGCGGGCTGGGAGCAGGCGCGCATCGCGCTTGCCCACAGCAGCCGCATCATCATGCGCTATAACGTCAAGACCGGCACGCTGTATTATTTTTCCGACGCCTCTCCCACCTACACGCACTATGTTAAGAACGTGCCGGACGCGCTGATCGAAAACGGCGAGGTCGCGCCCGAGAGCGCGGAGGATTTCATCGCCTTCTGCGACGCGATCAAGCGGGGCGAGCCCAACGGCTCCGTGGAGGTCAGCGCACGTTGGCAGGACAGCGAAAATTACATTTGGGTGCGGGCGGATTATACGCTGCTGCTGGACGACGAGGGACGCCCGGATATGGCCGTGATCTCCGCGGGCGACGTTACCGCCCAGATCGAAAAGGAGCTTGCGTACAGGCGTTGGCGCAAATCCATTGAGCTGCTGCCGGAAAACGATTACGCCATCTACGAATACAACCTCTCCACGGATACGCGCGTGAACTACGAAGGCCACCTTTTTGATTTGGTGGAGGTGCCGCGCGAGCTTGATTTCGACGGGCGCACCTATTTCTATGCCAGCAAGACCGTCCATCCCGACGACCGTGACGAATACATCGCGCTCATGCAGCGCGACCGGCTCATTGCAGCCTTCTATGAAGGCGCGCCCAATTCCAGCATGGATTTCCGCCTGTTCATCGAGGGGCGCGACATGCACTGGGTTCGCCTTACGGCACAGCTGACGCAATACCCCAATTCCAAGGAAATCAAGCTGTATCTTCTGTATCAGGACATCGATCCGGAGAAGCGCAAGGAGCTTGCGCTCAAGGATCGCGCGGAGCGCGATTCCCTCACCAGCGCCTACAACCGGCAAACCTTTTTTGAACGCGCCAACGCCGCCATCGCCCAAAGCGGCCCCGATACGCGCCATGCGCTGCTCTACATCGATTTGGATCACTTCAAGATGCTCAATGACACCCTGGGGCACGCCGCAGGGGATGAAGCGCTCATACAGGCGGCCGCCTCCATTCGTTCCGTCCTTCGCACGGGCGATTTGGTCGGGCGCATCGGCGGTGACGAATTTGCTGTTTTTCTCCAAAACATCCCCTATAACGCCGTGATGGAAAGACGCGCGCAGCAGATATGCAGCCTGCTTCGCAAAACCTATAACAATACGGTGCAGCTCTCTGCAAGCATAGGCGTCGCCATCTACCCCGACGATGGCGAAACGCTGGACGATATCGCCTTATCCGCTGACAAGGCGCTCTATTATGTAAAGGATCGCGGCCGCGACGGCTATCAGTTCTGCATGGGCGAAGCCGCCGATCTTCCTGCCGTGGGTGAAACGGTACAGGGTCATACAGGCAAAAAGCTCATTCTCGCAATCGATAATAACGCCGCCTCTCTCCACGCCATCGAACGGGCGCTGGGCGACGCCTATCATTTGGAAACCGCGAGCAACAGCCTGGATGCGGAGCGTATACTCAAGCGGTATGGCTCCAGCATCTCCGTCGTGCTGCTGGACATCCATATGCCGCAGGTGGATGGCGTGGACTTTTTGATGCGGCGTAAATCCAATAAAGAATTTTCCATGGTGCCGGTCATTGCCATGTGCGACGAGCCCGAAAAAGAGGATATCCAGCGTGCGCTGCGCGCCGGTGCATGGGTATTTTTGAGCAAGCCCTTGGATATGGAGCTGCTCAACATGCACATAGAAAACGCCATCATCCGTACGGAAAACGATCAGGCACGTTTACAGGACGGATATTTGCAGCTGCAGGACAGGGAGGAAGCCCGCTACCGAAGCGTGATCGCCAGCACCAAAACGGTGGTATTTGAGGCGGATCTGATCAACAACGTATATACCTACGACGCCTTGACGGGCGCATTGCTTTCCGGCAATTACGATTCGCGGCCGCTGTGGACCATCCTCAGCACGGACGGCGTTGCGGATGAAAAGACCATACTTGACATGCAGCGGCTCATGGAGGAAACGGCTGAGCTTGGCACGGATGAGGTCAACAGCATGGACGTGCTGCTCAAGACGGCTTCGGGCGAGCACCGCTGGTTCAAAATGAACGTCGTGCGGCAGGGCGATACGGAAACGCTTTCCAAACGCCTGTTTTTGACCCTTAACGACGTGAACGAGGAAAAGCTCTCCAACGAGCATTTGCGCTATCTTGCCGAGTACGACGAGCTGACCAGCATCTATAACCGGGCTGCCTTCCTGCGCCATACGCGGGAAATGATCGACAAAGCGCCCAACGAGACCTATGCCTTCATCTATTTCGATATCGACCGCTTCAAGGCCATCAACGAGGTCTATGGCCACGCCGAGGGTGACCGCCTGCTTTGTCTTGTGGCAAACACCCTACAGGAGCTTATAGGCGATCTTGGCATTTGCAGCCGCATTTCAGGCGATCTGTTCGCAGCCTTCGTGCGCTATACAAAGCCCTCGCTGCCCACGGAGCTATTGGGCGGCTTCAACCGGCGCATCATGCAGTTCCACCTTCCCTTTGAGTTCACCTCCAGCTTCGGCATCTATGTGGTGGACGATCCTTCGCTGCCTACGGACGTCATGATAGACAAGGCCGCCTTGGCGCAAAAGAGCATCAAGGGCAGCTATATCACGCGCATCGCCTACTACGACGACACCATGAACGCACAGGTGCTGGAGGAGCAATCCATCACCGCACAGATGGAAGCCGCGCTGCGGGACGGTCAATTCGTTCCCTTCCTTCAGCCCAAGGTGGATTATACCAGCGGCGACGTTGTGGGCGCGGAAGCGCTTGTGCGGTGGCTGCACCCCGAAACGGGTCTGATCCCGCCGGGCAAATTCATCCCGCTGTTTGAACGGAACGGCTTCATTTCCAAACTCGATCCCTATATTTGGGAGCAGGTGTGCAAGCTGCTTCACGCGTGGATGGAGCAAGGCCGCAGCGTGCTCCCCATATCCGTCAACGTATCACGGCTGGATCTGCAAAACATCAACATTCTGGAAGTAATGTGCGATCTGGTGGAAAAGTATGATATCCCGCCCGCGCTTTTGCATCTTGAGATCACGGAAACCGCTTATGTGGATAACCCGGCGCTGCTCAATAAGGCGCTGGCTTCGCTGCGTACCAAGGGCTTCATCATCGAGATGGACGACTTTGGCAGCGGCTTCTCCAGCCTCAACACCCTGCGGGACGCGCCGGTGGATATCCTGAAGCTGGACACCATGTTCGTTTCCGACGGCAGGCAGGACGCGCGCGGCGCGCAGATCCTGCGCAGCATCATTGAGCTTGCGCAAAGCCTGCGCCTGGGGCTTATCGCAGAAGGCGTCGAATCCGAGGATGTGGCGGAGCAGCTCTGCGCCATGGGCTGCAGGCACATGCAGGGGTATTATTTCTCCAAGCCCGTAGACGTTGACGAGTTCGTTGCCCTGTTGAGCACGGCCAATAAGGCGTAAAGCGGCAGAAACGAACCGCATATGGCAGCGCAAAGGCGACCCGGCCAAGCCGGGTCGCCTTATTCTGCGTACGCGCATTTTTCGCGCTTATTTCTTTCCGTTATACCGCAGCAGCTTTATGCCGCCGATGATGGGCAGCGGCTCCATGCTCCCGCAAAAAACGCGTATCATGCCCAGCACCATCAAATAGAACAGGCCGCCGAAAAAGCCCATGCAGATGGAATACATCACGGGCGAATCGCCCAGCATGTTGACAGCCACGACGCCCACGGCCAAAAGAAGCAATATCACAAGCCCCTGATTCGCGTGGAAGGTCGCGTATTCCTTGTTCTTGCAAGCTCTAAGCGGCACAAAAAACAGCAGTCCCGTATAGGCCGTCGCCGCGAACAATTTATGCTCGCGTATCTTTTCCCGCCTGCCCTCATCCGAGGCATGCAGCTCGGCAGCGGGATCGTCCGGCGCAAGCGCCGCCTGTGCGGCGCGCTCCGCCTCCGCCTGTTCCCGCGCGATACGCTCCGCCTCCGTTTCCGCCGCTGTCTTTTTATGGCGGGACTGGCGCAGGGTGGGAAATATCGCCTCGTCAGGCGGCGTAATGGGCGTTTTGCATTTGGGGCAGACGGTACAGGTATCCTTTACATTGTTTCCGCAGAAAGCACAGACTTTCATCGCGTTCCCCTTTCTTGATCAGGCTTTTGTCGATACGCTGAACGCATATTGGGTCACTGTTTCACACGTCTCTCCCGGCGCAAGCAGCACCGAGGGCAGCGCGGGCAGGTTCATGGCGTTGGGATATCCCTGCGTTTCAAGGCACAGGCCGCCGCGCGCCTCATGCACGCGATCCTTCCCCTGCTTTGGCGGCAGGAAGTTTGCTATGTAAAGCTGTACGCAGGGCGCGTCGGTCAGCACGTCCATCACGACGCCGTTCTCCGCCGACAGCCTCGCCGCATGGCGCAGTCCGTCGCCGCGCAGGACGAAATTGCAGTCGTAGCCGCCGCCGATCTTGATCAACGCATGCGGCTTATCGATATCCCGCCCCACCTCTTTGGGCGTGCGGAAATCAAACGGCGTACCGTCTACGGGCAATAGCTCCCCGTGCGGGATGAGCATTTCATCCACCACCGAAACGGCGTCCGCGTCGATGGAAAGCGTATGTTGCAGCACCGTGCCCTTGCCCATAAGATTAAAATAGGTGTGATTGGTCATGTTGACGGGCGTTTTTTGATCCGTTTGGGCATGATACGCAAAGGTCAGCACGTTATCATCGGAAAAGGAGAGGCGCACGGTGGTCTTGAGCGTGCCCGGAAAGCCGTCCTCGCCGTCCGGCGACAGGCAGCTTGCCAGCAGCGCGCCGTCCGCTTCCGTCACATCCCAAATCCTCTCGTTGAAAATGCTGCCGCCATGCAGACAATTACAATTGTCGTTCACGGGAACATGATAGGTCGTCCCATCGATGGTAAACTGCGCATTCTGGATGCGGTTGGCGACGCGCCCCACGGTAACACCCACAAAGGAACCGTCCATGGGCGTGGTAGGATCGGGATAGCCCAGCACCACATCCACGAGCGTACCCTTTCCATCCGGCACGCAAAGGCTGTAGAGCGTAAGGCCGTAATCCAAAAAGGTGGCCTTGCTTCCGTTCTTATTGGTCATGCAATAGGCTGTGATGCTTCTTCCGTCATTTGTCTTGCCGAATTGATAGGTGCTGATCATGTTTTTTTCTCCTAGTATGTGCAATGTAGATATTATACCGCAAAGCGCAGGATTATGCTATACTACAACCATGTTTGATGCGATGAAAAACTTGGCCGCGGCTCACGGCTTTGCGCGATTCTACGCGCTGCCTCCCGTCGATCTTTCCCAATGGCGTGAAGATGCAACGAAGGCCTATGTGGGCGTGCAGCTTCCCTATGCCCTGCCCGCGCTGTTCCCTTGGGCGCGCAGCATACTGCTGCTCGTTTACGCCTACGCGCCTTACCCGCCCGATTGCCGCATCCCAGCTTACTACATTGCCTCCAACCACGCCTATCACGCGCATAAAGCGCTTGCAAAGCAGATCGCGGCGCTGGGCTGCCGCTGCGAGCCGATCGAACCGCCGCTTCGCGCGCTGTGCCTCGCCTCGGGCGTGGGCGTCCAGGGCAAAAACGGGCTATTGCGCATCGATCCATTCGGCTCTCGCATCGTGCTGTTTGCGCTGCTTACGGACGGCTGCGCGCCCGTGCCCGTGACCGACGCGCCGTCCGTGCCCTGCCCGGAAAGCTGCACAGCCTGCATCAATGCCTGCCCTCCGCACGCCATCCATCCCCACGGCCTGCCCGTATCGCAGATCGTGCAGGAGGAGTGCATGCGCTATTATATGGACGACGCGCCCTATCCGCCCATCGTGTACAGGTTACAGCAAAAACATATGGGGTGCGAAATCTGCATGGACGCCTGCCCTTTTAACGCGTGCAACGCGCCGGTAAGTCCCGCCGCTGAAATCAGCGCGGCCTTTGCGCTTCCCCGCCTTGCTTCGGGGGACGATACGGAAGCCCGCAGGCTTGTTGGAAAGAATATGACGCGCCACGGCAAGCTGACGCTGGAAGCGCAAAATTTCCTTTCCCGCCAAGAATAAAGGTTGCAATCCCATCCCATGCTATGTAAAATAGAGAACAGTCAGAAAGTTTGCCGCGCTAGGCGGGGAGTCAGCGGTGCCCTGTACCTGCAATCCGCTATAGCAGGGCTGAATTCCCGTGCCGAGGCAAACATCTGTGGGGCTGGTGCCGTCATGCGGTGCTGAGGGCCGGGTCCCGTGCAATCGACGTCTGTGAACCATGTCAGATCCTGACGGAAGCAGCATTAAGCGGAATCGTCGATGTGCCGCGGGTTTACCTGGCCGGAGCCGTACGCCGGCGTGCCGCCCATGGATGCTTTGTCCAAGCGCGGGTGCGCGGCAATTTATTTTCGGCCAAGATCAAATGATCTTGGCCGATGTTTTTCCTCATTTTGACTATGCCCTGTGGGCATGGCCGTCAAAACGAGAAAGGGGGCGGCCACATGGGCCTATCCGTTCCATCGGCAAAGCCGATGGAGCCGGAATATAGTCAAGGGGACTGCCCCTTGACAATCCCCTTGCAATAAAAGGTTTATACAAATTTATTTTTGTAACTCGCGGATGGCGTCGCCCAATATCTTCATGCCCGCGTCGATCTGCGCTTCGGTGCTGTTGGAATAGTTCAGGCGCATGGTGCGCACGCCGCGATCCTTCTCGTAGAAGGGGTCGCCCGCCACCACCAGCAGACCCTTCTTGATGGCGACATTGCCCACGTCCACTGCCTTGACGCCTTCGGGCATGGTAGCCCAGATGAACATGCCGCCCTCGGGCTTGGTGTAGGTAGTTCCCTCGGGGAGATATTTATCCATCGCGGCCATCATCACATCCGCCTGATGCTGATAGAGCTTCTTGATCTTCTCCATATGCTCGTCCAGATCGTTATCCGCCAAATACTGCGCCAGCACCATCTGGCAGAAGATATTGGTGTGCAGATCCATCACCTGCTTATAGGCCATGAGCTTGTCGCGCAGCGCCTTGTTCTTGCAGCACACCCAGCCGATACGCATGCCGGGGGACACGGTCTTGGAGAAGGTGCCCATCATGCAGCACTGTTCGCCCAGATAATGCGCGAACGAATAGCCGCCCTCGCCGCGGAAGCGGAGCTCGCCATAGGGGTTGTCCTCGATCATGAGGGTGTTGCTCTTTTTCATCAATTCCGCCGCCCTTTCGCGGGTCGCCACGGAATAGGTAAGACCCGTGGGGTTTTGGAAATTGGGGATGGCGTAGAAGAAGACCGGCTTGACGTTTTGCAGGATATCCGCAAGCTCGTCGCAGTTGCAGCCCGCTTCGGTCAGCTCTACGGTGTGCACGGTGGGATCGTACAGATGGAAGGTCTGCAGCGCGGCCAAATAGCTCGGGCGCTCCAAAAGAATGGGATCGCCGGGGTTGAGCATGACGGCAGCGAACATATCCAGCGCCTGCTGCGAGCCGTTGGTAATAATGATCTCATCCGCCGTGGCCTCTACGCCAATGCGCGCGTAGCGCTTGGCAATGTACTCGCGCAGCGGCGCATAGCCCGCCGTGGTGCTGTACTGCAAGGCCTGCACGCCGTTCTTTTCCAAAACCTTCGCAACCGCATCCTCCATTTCATGTATGGGGAAGGATATGGGGTTTGGCAGCCCACCGCCAAAGGAAATGAGGTCGGGCGACGCTGCGGCTTTGAGTATCGCGTCAACGAACTCGCCTTGGAAATCCGGCTTGGTCATGCGATCTGAGATCTGAAATTGCATCTGTGTGTCCTCCCTGCGAAATTTTTAAACTTAACAGGAATTGTATCACTTTATAGGAGGAAACACAAGAATGGGTTTCGCCCATAATAGAAATTTTATATAACGTATATCACAAAAATGTCCCCCGGCAAGGCCGGAGGACATGTGGTGCGCGATCCTGCCCCGCCCTCATGCTTTGGAGTGCAATACAAAGCATGGCGCTGAAAAGGATACGGCAACGAAATAGCAGGTCAGCTTAGCAAAGCTCGTTAAGAACCTCGCCCAAGCGCTTCACGCCCTCGACGATCTTCTCGTCGGGCATGGCGGAATAGTTCATGCGGAAATGGTTGGCGTTGCCGCCGTTGGGATAGAAGGGCTCGCCCGCGACAAAAGCCACCTTCTTTTCCATGGCCTTTTTGAACACGTCGGTGGAATCCATGCCCTCGGGCAGCGTGACCCAGAGGAACAGACCGCCGTTGGGGTAGGTGTAGGAAACGTTCTTGGGGAAGTATTTCTTCATCGCGTCCACCATCACGTCCCTTCTGCCTCGATACACCTCGATGATCTTCTTGATATGCTCGTTGATCTCATACATATCGAAGAATACGGCGCACTCGCGCTGGGCAATGGTGCTGCACTGAAGATCCGCGCCCTGCTTGATAAGGTTGAACTTGTTAAGTATGGCGGGGGCTGCATAGATCCAGCCGATACGCATGCCGGGGCAGAAGATCTTGGACATGGTGCCAAGATAGATCACGCGATCCTCGGTGTCAAAGCTCTTGATGGCGGGATGGATCTCACCCTCAAAGCGAAGCGAACCGTAGGGATTGTCCTCCACGACGCAAACATCGTACTTGTTGGCAAGCTCAACGAGCTTTTTCCGTCTTTCGATGGTCATGGTGCGGCCGGTGGGGTTCTGGAAATCGGGAATGGTATAGATAAACTTGACGTTTTCGTTGGCACGAAGCGCCTCCTCCAGCTTATCCATGAGCATGCCTTCCTCGTCCATCTCCACCTCGACGAACTTGGGCTCATACGCCTTAAAGGCATTGAGCGCGCCAAGATAGCTGGGGCTTTCGGTGATGACCACATCGCCGGGATTGACGAAAAGCTTGGCGCAGAAGTCAAGCCCCTGCTGGGAGCCTGCGGTGATGAGAATGTCCGCGGGATCGGCCTTGAAGCCCTGCGGCTCCATCAGCTTGCAGATGTGCTCGCGCAGCGGCAGGAAGCCCTCGGTGGAGCTATATTGCAGCGCCTTGCGGCCGTCCTCCTCAAGCACCTTCTTGCTTACGATCTCCATGCCCTCCACGGGGAAAAGCTCGGGCGCGGGAAAACCGCCCGCGAAGGAGATAACGTCGGGCTTATCGGCAATTTTGAGAAGCTCGCGGATGGCGGAACCCTTAAGTCCATCCATTCTGGATGCAAATTGTATGGCCATGGCTGGTGATCCTCCTATATGATGATTATGATGTTGTCTTTTGTTGGCAAAAGATGATATTGACAAAATGATGGAAAGGATATGGGCTTGTAACGCATTTCCCGGGGAATGCCCCTGCGGGCATCCCCCGGGAAGGTATCAGCTTATTTTACGAACGCTGCGCCGCGCTTGAGGGCCTCGATATTGAGATCCACCAGCTTGGCCTTGGGGCCGGTGAACATATGCACCAGCATTTCCTTGATGGTATCGGTGGAAAGGTTCTTCATCGCCTCTATGTAGGCGCCCAGCATGACCATGTTGGCCACCTTGGAATTGCCCAGCTCCTCTGCCGTCTTGATGCAGTCCACATAGATCGCGCGCACGTCCGTGCGGGTGACCTTTTCGGAAATGACGGAGCTGTTGACAAAGATGGTACCGCCCTTTTGCACCGTCGGCTCGAACTTGATGAGCGACGGCAGGTTCATGGCGATCAACTCGCTGGGTTCCAGCACGATGGGGGAAACGATAGGCTCGTCGGAAACCACGACGCAGCAATTGGCCGTGCCGCCGCGCATTTCGGGACCATAGGAGGGCAGCCAGGATACTTCCTTGCCCTCTTTCATGCCGGCCTCCGTCAGCGTCTTGCCGATAGCCATAACGCCCTGTCCGCCAAAGCCGGAGATAATAATATCATTCGTCATGTTACTTCACCTCCGCAGTATCTTTGTATACGCCTAAGGGATAATAGGGGATCATGTTTTCCTTGAGCCATTCCACCGACTTGATGGGCGTTTTGCCCCAGTTGGTGGGACAGGCGGCAAGGATCTCCACAAAGGTGAAGCCCGCGTTCTTCTGCTGCAGCTCGAAAGCCTTTTTGATGGCCTTCTTGGCGTTGTTCAGGTTGGGGATATCCGTCACGCACACACGCTCCGCATACACGCAGCCGTCGATGGTGGAGAGAAGCTCGCACATCCTGATGGGGGAACCGTAATGCTCCTTGGAACGGCCAAGCGGGCAGGTGGTGGCCTTCTGACCCACGAGCGTCGTGGGCGCCATCTGGCCGCCGGTCATGCCGTAAATGGCGTTGTTGATGAAGATGGTGGTGAACTTTTCACCGCGCATGGCGGCATGGACGATCTCCGCAGTGCCGATGGCGGCCAGGTCGCCGTCGCCCTGATAGGTGAACACCGTGGTACCCGGAGGGGACACGCGCTTGATGCCGGTCGCAACGGCGGGCGCGCGGCCATGGGCGGCCTCGTGCATGTCGCAGGAGAAGTAATCATACGCGAACACCGAGCAGCCGACCGGCGCTACGCCGACGGTGGTGCCGATCACACCCAGCTCCTCTAGCGTTTCTGCCACCAGCTTGTGCGCGATGCCATGCGTGCAGCCCGGGCAGTAATGCAGTTCTTTATCTGTTAAGCCCTTGGATTTCTGATATACAATAGCCATTCTTCTTACCTCCCGATTGCCTTTTTGGCAGCGTCCGCGACCTCGCGCGGGGTCGGTACGATACCGCCTGCTCTGCCGATAAAGGAGATGGGCTTGCAGCCCTCCAGCGCGATCTTGACGTCGTCGATCATCTGACCCATGGAAAGCTCCACGTCCACGATACCCTTGACGCTCTTGCGCTCGGCGGCGTTACGCAGCTGCGCATAGGGGAAGGGCCAAACGGTGACGGGGCGGAACAAACCGGCCTTGATGCCTTCATCGTTGAGCAGCTTCATGGCGGCCCGGCATACGCGGGACATGGTGCCATAGGCTACGAACAGGATCTCGCAGTCGTCGGTATCCACTTCTTCAAAGCGGACTTCCTTCTCCTCGATCAGCTTATACTTCTTATCCAGCTTTTCGTTGTGCTCCGCACAGGGCTCGGGCTGGATGTAGAGGGAGTTGATCACGTTATGCTCCCGCTTGTTCTGTGTGCCGGTGGTGGCCCAGGGCTTGGCGGGAAGCTCGCGCTTCTCGATATCGTGCCACTCAACGGCTTCCATCATCTGGCCGATCATGCCGTCTGCAAGCACCATAACGGGGTTGCGGTAAATATCCGCGATGTCGAAAGCCATGCGGACGAAGTCCGCCGCTTCCTGCACGTTGGCGGGCGCAAGCACGGGGGTACGATAGTCGCCGTTGCCGCCGCCGCGGGTCGCCTGGAAATAGTCGCCCTGCGCAGGCTGGATGGTGCCCAGACCCGGGCCGCCGCGCATGACGTTGATGATGACGCAGGGAACCTCAGCGCCGCAAAGATAGGTGATGCCTTCCTGCTTCAGGCTGATTCCGGGAGAGGAGGAGGAGGTCATTACGCGCACGCCACAGCCGCCCGCGCCATAGACCATGTTGATCGCCGCTACTTCGCTTTCAGCCTGCAGGAAGCAGCCGCCGATCTCGGGAAGATGCAAAGAGAGGTACTCCGGCACCTCCGTCTGCGGTGTGATCGGATAACCGAAGAAATACTTGCAGCCCGCGCGTATGGCGGCTTCTGCGATGGCTTCATTGCCTTTCCAAAGTTCTTTTTCCATTTTTGTTCCCCTTCCTACAGTCTTTCCACCGTGATGATCGAATCCGGGCAGATCTTCGCGCAGCTCGCGCAGCCGATGCACTTGTCCATCTCCTTGACCGTCGCGGGATGATAGCCCTTGCGGTTCGTCACGTCCTGATCGATGGCGATGATCCCTTTGGGACAGACGCTGACGCATAGCTCGCAGCCTTTGCATCTGTCTTGGCAAAACGTTACTTTTCCAGCCATAATTACAAAGTTCCTCCTCTTTAATTTACAAGCCGAATTCCCAAGGCTTGCACATGTATATATCGATGGGCAAAAGCTCTCCCTCACCCAACTGATACCGTACCTGATCCACGAATTTGCGCTCCACCGCATGATAGGCGACGGGTACGCCCGTTTCCTCCGAAACCGCCCGCGTAAGCGCCACGCCCTTCAGGATGTCCTCTACGCCGGTATCCCGGCACAGGTGTGTGTTGTTGACAAGACCCGTTACCTTAAGCCCGCTTGCCACCTCGATGGCCTTAAGATACAGCGCGGCCTTTTCGGGGGTCTTGGTTTCCGGCCGGTTAGCGTTAAGGACGCAGAGCACATCGTAATCCCCGCGCGCAAGCTGACGCTCAAAGCGCCCCAGCACATGCGCCCCTTCGGGATCGCCGCCCATATCGATCACGCCCTTGTAGCTCGGATCGTCAAATATCGCCAGCACCTCCGGCGTGATCGCGGGAAGATCCACATAGCCCGAAAACGAAGTGGAGATCACCCGTACGCCATGCTCCTCCAGCAATGCCCGCCGCTCGGTGGAACGGAAATAGGGGTTAACGATGTCCAAGTCCGCCAGCGCGGTCTTGAGACCCGCCTTGGCATACTTGAGCGCCAGATTGACGGCGAATTCCGTCTTGCCGCTGCCGTAATGCCCGGTGATGATCTGTATGCGTTTCTCCATCAGTATGTTTTGACCCCTTCCTCGCCGGTGAGCACGCGCAAGGCGCCAGCCGCAAGCGCACCCATCTCATCCTCGCCGGGATAGACCTTCACGGGCGCAATAAACTGCACCTTTTCTTCAATCCAGCCCATGAGCATCTTGTCATAGGC
The DNA here is from genome assembly GCA_030533005.1 of Clostridia bacterium. Classification (GTDB taxonomy): domain Bacteria; phylum Bacillota; class Clostridia; order Christensenellales; family CAG-138; genus JAQVRG01. Next base: position 39,347 of record JAUNJX010000007.1, read on the forward strand.
AAAGCCGCCGGTAAGCAAAATCGCGTCCACCTCGCCGCAGAGCACCGCGGACATCGCGCCGATCTCCTTGGCGATCTGATAGGCCATACCGCGATACACAAGCTCCGCTTCCTTATCGCCCGCCTTGATGCGCTCGCCCACCTCGATGCCGTTGTTGGTGCCAAGGTATGCGATCAGCCCGCAGCGGGATGTAAGGGTGCGCTTCATGGCGGCATAGTCGCCAAGCTCGCCGGAATCCATCACCCGCATGACCTCCAATACAGGGAGGCCGCCCGGACGCTCGGCGGAATACGGCCCTTCGCCGTCCAGCCCGTTGTTCACGTCGATCACGCGCCCCTGCATGTGCGCGCCCACCGTCACGCCGCCGCCCATGTGGGCAACGATCAGATTAAGCTCGTTATAGGGCACGCCGACCTCCGCCGCGTAGCGCTTGGCGATCGCCTTTTGATTGAGCGCATGGAAGCAGGTGCGGCGCTTGAAGGAGGGATGGCCGGAAAGCCTTGCGACATCCTCCATCTCATCCACCACAACGGGGTCTACGATGTAAGCGGGCACGCCGATCTCGGAGGCGATCTCGCTTGCGAGTATGCCGCCCAGATTGGAGGCGTGCGAGCCGTATTTGCAGCTTGCAAGGTCGTCAAGCATCGCCTGATTCACGGCATAGGTGCCGCCCGGGATGGGGCGCATCAGGCCGCCGCGCCCGACCACCGCGTCAAAGCTCTTGATATCGACGTCGTTATCCTTCAAAAAGTTCAGGATGAGGGGCTTGCGGAACGCCGCATTGTCGGCCATGGTCTTGATAGCACCCATCTCCTCCTGCGTATGGCGAAGCACCTGCTCCATCTTCTGTTCGCCGCCCTCAAACACCGCAAGCTTGGTGGAGGTGGAGCCAAGGTTCAACGCGAGTATTCTATAATTCTTCATGCGTGCTTTCCTTTCCTTACGCTTTGTGCTGCGCCACGGCGATCGCCAGAGCAATGGAATTGAGCTTGGTCTCGTCGCTGTCCGCACGCGAGGTCACGACCACGGGAGCCTTTGCGCCCACGATCATGCCCGCGTTGTGCGCTTTTGCCATATAGGTGAGGGATTTATAGAAAATGTTGCCCGCCTCGATAAAGGGAACGAGCAGGATATCCGCCTTGCCCGCGTTGGGATCGCTGATGCCCTTATGCTTGGCCGCCTCCTCGCTGATGGCGTTATCCAGCGCCAGCGGGCCGCAAACGGTGCAGCCGGTGATCTCGCCGCGCTGGTTGCGCGCCACAAGCTCCGCCGCATCCAGGGTCGCCTGCATCTTGGGATTGACCTTCTCCACAGCGCACAGGCAGGTCACGACGGGGTTGTCGTTTCCCAGCGCGTGCGCCACCTTCACGGCGTTGCCGATGATGTGCGCCTTTTGCTCGACATCGGGCGCGATGCACATGGCGGAATCCGTAACGTAAAGGAGGCGATCAAACCCCTCTACGCTAAAAACGGCCACATGCGACAGCACGGGCGCGTCCCTAAGGCCGATCTCCTTGTCCAATACGGCCTTCAATATAATGGAGGTATCCACGATACCCTTCATCACCACATCCGCTTCCCCGTCGTGCACGAGCTTGACGGCCTTGCGGCACGCTTCCACCTTGTCAGGCTCATCCAGTATCGTCATGCCGGTAAGCGGCACGTCGATGGCCTTTGCAATGCTGCGTATCTCCGCTTCGTCGCCCACGAGGGTGGCGTTGACGATGCCCAGCTTGCAAGCCTCGTTCACGGCAAGAAGCACTTCCTCATCCTGCGCCACGGCCACGGAAATACGCCTGTTTGCGCCCTTGACGCTCTCGATCAATTCATCAAAAGAATGAAGCATTTCCAAATTTCTCCTCTGTCCTTTGTTGGTTGTATTCTGTTATTCACGGTTCTGAATATTGTGCGCTGAAAAAATATGCTTGCCACAACTTGTCTGACGTTGTATCATATTGTATGACAACAGATTACACCATATGCACGTCCTTTGTCAATGTTCGGGGAGACAAAAACGATCAAATTGCGCGAAAATCCCGCAATATATTTATAGGAGTTTATTATGGCCGCAAAAAGCTTATCAGAGCGCACCGCCGACGCGCTCTACGACATGATCATGACGGAAAAAGCCTTTCTTCCCGGCGATAAGCTCCCCAACGAAAACGAGCTTTCCGACCGTCTTGGCGTAAGCCGCGCCACGCTGCGCGAAGCCATACGTTCCCTTGTGGCGCAGGGCATTTTGCGGGTGCATCGCGGCAAGGGCACCTTCATCACGGACAACGTGTATGAAAGCGCCTTCGGCTTTGACCAGCTCGACCGGGCACGGGTGCGCTTGAAGGATCTATACGAAATGCGCCTTATATTCGAGCCGCAGTGCATTGCATTCGCCTGTGTGCGCGCTTCCGACGAGGAGATCGAGCACATATGCCGGCAGGGCAACAAGGTAATACGGGAAATAGAGACGCAGGACGCGAATTGGCCGGAAAGCGACCAGCGTTTCCACATGCTTATCAGCAAGGCCTCCCATAACGAATTCATCATCCAGCTTTTCCCCATCATCAATTCCGCCGTGCACGAGACCATGGAGATCGCCAACAACCAGAAGGTGCTGGAGGATTTAACCATCTCGGATAACCGGCTTATCATGGAATTTCTGACACGGCGGGACGCGAAGGGCGCAAGCTGTGCCTTGAACCTGCACATGCGCCATACCATTAACGCCTTGGGCTTAGACAAAAACTGACATTGCGGGCATAGAAAAGGCGTACGGAGGGATTCCGTACGCCTTTTAGCTTATCGACAAAGGTCATTCGACCTTTGTCGATGGTTACAATTTGCAACTGTTCGCTACTCTCACGGTCGTTGCAAATTGCAGAGAAACCCTTGCTGCGCAAGGCCTTCCGCCCTCACCGCACATGTCGCTTCGGGCGGTTGAAAGTCAAGGGGTTTCGACCCCTTAACAATCCCTAAGGGGGTTTGTCGATGGTCTGAAAGGCGTACGGAGGGATTCCGTACGCCTTTTCTGTTCAAGCATTATCTGTCTTTTCGCCGTTTCAGCACGGGGATCGCGCCCGCAAGCACAAGCAGCACCATGCCGCATGCCGCGCCGCCCGTAGAGGGCACGCCCGCAACGGGCGTTTTGCCAAGCTTTTCTTCCTTCAGCCTTTTCGCTTCCGCTTCGCGTTCCCGCCACGCCGCAAGGTCAAAATCCGTAAAGCCGCTGTTGATCGCGCGGCTCGTGCCGCTTCCGCCGCCCGATCCTCCACGCTGCACGATCATGAAGGGGCTGCACGCCGTTATGGTCATCTCTAAGCCCGTGCCGTCCGCCGCTACGCGCATGTCCTCATAGACGATGCTGCCGTTCTGCAATTTATGCGCCGCCTTGTAGACTGCACCGCTCACTACGGCATAGGGTATTTTGACCGTCTCCGCCTTGGGCAAGGTATAGATGATACCCCGCGCCGGGTCGTTCGCGTCGCTGCGCGCGCCCGACCATGCCTGCAGCTCGAATTTTTCGCCAAACGCGCTGTAGCCAGCGGCGGCAGCCGCACGTTCAAGCTCTGCGCCATCGGCGGCGTTAAGCAAGGGACGCTTCACGATGGTGACCTTGTCCGCGTCCGCCACAGCATCGCCGTTGGGGTCATGATTGCCGCCCGCGTCCCATGTAAGGTCGGAATAGGATATTAAGCCCACCGCGCCGTCGCCGTCGATATGTCCGACCAATTCGTCTGTCAGCATGCTCTGCTCCGTTGCGACGATCAAGCCCTCGTTATGGATCGCGCCGTTGGGGCCGATCTCAAGGGCTGCACTTTTGCCGGGCGATGCAAATAAATTCAGATACCCGCCGCGCGTGATCACCAGCGTCCCCTCGATACGAAGCGTCGTGTTGCCAAGGCTCCATATCATCCTGTCGGGTATGATAAGGCGCGCGCCCGCAGGCACCGTCAGCACGTTGCCGCCACCGTAATTCGCCGCCTCGTAGATCATTTTATGCCCCAGCTTGCCGGGTACGCTGGTGAATATGGCGTAGTATTCGTTGCCGGCGCTCGCGTAACGCTGCATCAAATCAAAGGCGGGCTTGACATACTGCGGCATCATGATGGAAAACGGCCACTCCCTGTTGCCGATGGTCACCGGGTCACCGTCATAATTCACCGCATTGCCGCGCCTGTTTTGTATCGTCACGGGTATCACCGCCTGCTTGCCCATTTGATCCGTGATGGTCACGTTCGCCGTACCCGCACCCATGGCAATCAGCACCACATGCGGATATTCAAAGCCTATCCAATCCACATGCACGACGTTTTCGTTGCTGGAGGTTATGGCCGTGGGGCGCACGCGCGCCGCCGTCGTTGACGGATCATAATCCGGCATGGGCCAGCCCTGTCCCGCGCTGTCCAGGAAACCGCCAGAGGACACCGGGGTCGCGCCGCTTGAATCGATGGTGAAATGCGGCAGCACGCGCAACGCAGCGCCATAGCCGTTAGAAAACGAAGCCACTGGCAATCTGCTTGCCTGCCCGTTTGCCGGGTGCGTATCGCCGCCAAGCGGCCAAAGCTCGTGCAGCACCAGCGTGCCTGCAGCGCTCGCGCTCACGGCGACGCCAAGGACGAGAACGACCGCCAGGCAAAGCGAAAATATCCTGCGCATAAGAAAAGCCCCCCTATGTATCCATATGGGGGCAGTATAGCAAATCGCAGCCTGACTTTGGTATGCAGGCTGCTTACCGCAACCCGTTTTCGTAGGCTTTTGCGGCATTCGCCATAATGACGGCAAGCTCGCCCATGGTGTAATGATCGTGCTTTCCTACGCCGTCAAAGATCCCGTTTTCCGCAACGAAGGGCTCCGCGACGCGGATACCCGGATATTCGCCCGTATCCTCCTTGCCCATCAGCGATTCCCAGTCCCCCACACGCGCCGGCCAGAAGAATTTCACCACGCAATAGGTAAGGATGCGCTTATCCACGCGGTCGTCATCCTCCATGATCCAAGGAAAGAAGCTGTGATCCGATTCATGCGGATAGCGCGGCTCCGGCTCGGGCAGGTTCTGCATATAGACGCCATCCAGCCCAAACACCCGCACACCCATGTCGCGGATGGTTCCGTTTGTGACATAGCCCGCCTCCTCGCCGTCAGCCGTAAAGAAATCCGTGCCGAATTTTTCATTGAGATACGCAACGGATTCTTCTATCAAGGCAGGGTCGGCGTCCGTTACCCACATGGCGTCGTCCACGCCGAACACATGGGCGGGCTTTTTGCTCTCCCCGATGCGTATGCCGATAAGCAGCGCCGCAGTCAGGCTCAACAGCGCCGCAGACGCAATGACAAGGCCGCGCAGCAGCCTTCTTTGCGGACGAAGCTGCAAAAGCGCGCGCTGGAAGGCGGCGGCGCTCGCATAGCGATCCTTGGGCGCAAAGGCGGTGCTTCTTCGCACGACCTCCGCCACCTCTTTTTTCCGTATCCGCGCATACGCGTCCGGCAGCGTGATCTCCCCCGTGAGCATATACAGCAACACCATGCCCAACGCGTATACATCCGTACGCGCGTCCGTCTGCGCATAGCCGTACTGCTCCGGCGGGCAAAACGCCGCGGTGCCAAGGGCCTGCGTGTCGCGCCTGCTGTCGGGATCGTATTCTCTTGCAATGCCAAAGTCGATCAGATACGGACGCTCGTCCATCCCAATGATGATGTTCTGCGGCTTCACATCTCTATGGATCACGGGCGGCTGCTGCGCATGCAGATACGAAAGCGTATCGCAAAGCGATATGGCGATAGACAGCGCCTGCTTTTCGCCCGGATGCCTTTCCTCCCTATAGCGATCAAGCGGGCAGCCCTCGATATAATCCCGCACAAGGTAACAGCATGTCCCGTCCGTATAGGTATCGCGCCATTTGGGAATAAGCGGATATGCCAGGCGCGATAAAATTCCCCCCTCCTCGGCTTGCGCGGCGTCCTTGGCAAAGCATTTCACGATGCAGCTTTGGCCGCTTTCGCGCGCCCTTGCCAGTATGGTTTCCGCGCCGTCCTCTTTTTTTGAGAGCAGCTCCAACAGCTCATATTTTTCCAGCAGGGCAGAAGGATACGTCCCTGTAAAATCCATCGTCATTCTTTTCTCTCTCCCAGAAGCGTCGCGCCTCTTTCATGAAGCAGCTCCTGCGTTTGGAAAATGTCATAGTGGTTGCTGATCGCAAAAAGCAGCGCCGCGTCCCGCTCTATACGCGGATACAGCGCGGGCTTTTGCGCGGACGAAAGCATATGCTGGCTCTCCTCCACGTCCAGCCCCAGCCCTATGCAAAGCTGCACGACCTTATCGCGGCCCGGCGCGCGCACGCCAGAAAGAAGCTGATAGCCATATACGCGTTCGACGCCGCTTTTGGCGATCAGCTGTTCCTTGGTCATGCCGGTTCTTTGCAGATGCGCCGCCACCCGCTCCTGAAAGGACGCGACATGCAGCGCATCCCGATTTTCCCTTACAAAGCATGAAAAATCGCGGGACGCGAAGATGCGGTTGAGCAGCGCCCCGGTGGTAAGCCGTTTTTGTTCCATGGCGATCTCCCTGTGCGTCAATATTCCTCGCGCCCGGTCGCGTTGGTGAATTTGGCGACGTTATCGATCCACGCAAGATGCACCGTGCCTGTGGGGCCGTTTCGGTGCTTGGCGACGATCAGCTCCGTATCGTTATCGTCGCTTTCGCCATAGACGGCGGGGCGGTAGAGCATCATAATGATATCCGCGTCCTGCTCGATGGCGCCGGATTCACGCAGATCCGCCATCATGGGGCGGTGATCCTTACGCGCCTCGGGGCCGCGGGAAAGCTGGGAAAGCAATATAATGGGGATATTCAGCTCGCGCGCCATGATCTTGAGGGAGCGCGTGATCTCGGATATCTCGAGCACACGGTTGTCCGATTTGCCGGAAGTCTGCATCAGCTGCAAATAGTCGATGATGATAAGATCCAGCCCCTCGCGGGACTGCAAGCGCCTGCACTTGCTGCGAATGCCCGCAACGCCTGCCGCCGCGTTGTCGTCGATATAGATGTTGCAGCCCGAAAGTGAGGGCAGCGCGTCCGCGATGCGCAGCAGCTCATCGTCCTCCACGCTGCCGCTGTTGACGTGCTGCATGTCTACAGCCGCCTCGGCGCAGAGCATGCGCTTGACGAGCTGCTCGGCGGACATTTCCAGGCTGAATATGCATACCGTGGCGCCCTTGAGCGCCGCGTTTTGCGCCAAATTCAGCGCGAACGCCGTTTTGCCCATGGAGGGGCGTCCCGCGATGATGATGAGGTCGCTTTTTTGCAGGCCGCTTGTCATGGCGTCCAAGTCCGTAAAGCCCGTGGGCACGCCCACAAGGCTACCCTTATGCTTGATCAGCTCGCCTATGTGATCATAGCTTTCGATCAGGGTATCGCTGATGTGCACCAGCGTATCCTGCTTTTTGCCCATGGAGATGTTGTAAACGGCGCGCTCCGCGTCGTCGAGCATCTGTTCAAGCGGCTTTGCGCCCTCCATCGCGTCATGGACGATGCCGCCGCCCGCTTCCGCAAGCCGCCGCATGATGGAGCGTTCCTCCACGATCTCGATATACTTTTCCACGTTGGCAGCCGTGGGCGTTACCATGGAAAGCTCCGCAAGGTACGCCAAATTGCCAGCCATCGTGAGCTTTCCGTCGCGCTGGAGCATCTCGGCGAGCGTCACCACATCCACGATGCTGCCCTTTGCCGCGACCTTTGCCATGGCGTCAAAAATGACCTGATGGCGCGGCTGGAAAAAGTCGCTGACGACCAGGCGCTCCAGCGCCGTCTCCACAGCGCTTTGCGCCAGAATCATGCTGCCCAGCACCGCGCGTTCGGCCTCCTCGTTGCGGGGCATGGTGTTTGTGCCTGTGAGCATGGGATTACTCCTTTATCGGCAGTACCTCTACCTTGAATTTGCTGTCGGTCTTTTCGTATAGATGCGCCGTCACGTCCGTAATGCCAAGGGTCTTGATGGGCTCGTCAAGGCGTATCTTTTTCTTATCCACCTCGATATCGTACTGCTCCTTTAGCGCCTGCGCGATCTCCGCAACGCCTATGGAGCCGAACAAGCGCCCCTGCCCGGCCTTTGCATAGACCTTCACGGTCAGGCCGCTCATCTCGTTGGCAAGCGCCTTGGCGTTTTTGCGCTGCACCTCCAGCCTGTGCTGATCCGCGCCTTTTTTGAGGGTGGCCGCGTGCATGTTATTGGCGTCCGCCATGACCGCAAGACCCTGCGGGATGAGGAAATTGCGGGCATAGCCGTCGTTGACGTTGACGATCTCGCCGTTTTTGCCCTTGCCCTTTACATCCGCCGTTAATAGTACCTTCATTTGATATCCGCCTCCTGTAAATATGATTGTATGGCAGCCGTAAGCTGCTCTATCGCCTCATCGATGGTCACGTTTCTCAGCTGCGCGCCCGCTACCGTCATGTGTCCCCCGCCGCCAAGCTTCTCAAGTATCAGCTGCACGCTTATAACGCCCGTGCTGCGCCCGCTGATCATCACCACGCCGTTGATGTTGGAGAGTACGAACGCCGCCGAAATATCCCGTATGGTGATCAGCTCATCCGCTGCCTGCGCAGCGATCAGCTGCGCGTCCGACATGCCGTCGGGGCAGGTGGAGATGGCAATGCCCTTTTCCATGATCAAGGCGGACTGCACCACGCGCGTGCGCTCCCGGTACACCGCCATATCGTCCTGAAACATCATCTTGACCGCGCTGTTGTCCGCGCCGCTGCGCTTTAGGTAGCTCGCCGCCTCGAAGGTGCGCGCGCCCACGTTGAACACGAACCGCTTGGTGTCAAGCGTGATGCCTGTAAGCAGCGCACCGCACTCAAAGGTGGTGGGCTTTACGTTATCGTCAAAATACTGGATGACCTCGGTGACGATCTCGCAGACCGACGACGCGCCCGCCTCCATATAGCTTAACGTCGGGTTCGCCAGCGCGTCCACGGGCCGCCTGTGATGATCGATGATGACGGTCTTGCCCGCCCGCTCGTAGAGCGACTTATCCATGACCGTCGTGGAGCGCTGCGTATCCACCACCACCATCACCGCGTCCGGACGCATGATGGCATGCGCCTGCTCCGGCGTGAGGATGCGTTCATGGTATATCTTATTGGCGCGCATGGTATCAAGCGCCGCGCGTATGGTGATATTGGGCGCATCCAGCACCATATAGGCAAATTTGCAGTTGACGTGGTTGGCACAGCGCATTACGCCAAGGGCTGCGCCCACGCAGTCCATATCCGAATTCTTGTGCCCCATCACAAACACCTGATCGGTATTCTCGATAAGCTGCCGCAGCGCGCGGGCAAAAAGGCGTATCTTGACCCGGCTGTAGCGCGTTGTCACCATCTTGTTACCGCCGTAGAACACGAAGTTGGAGCCTTTTTTTACGACCGCCTGATCGCCGCCGCGCCCCAGCGCCAGCTCCATGCTCTCCCGCGCCGCCTCGTCCGACGCGTTCATGCGCTCCGCAGCGCCTATGGCGATGGAAAGCGTGACGGACTGGTTGGTGCCCGTGTCGATTCCGCGGACGCTGTCGAGCAGCGGAAAGCGTTTCTTTTCAAGCTCCGCCAAGCGTTTCGCCTCAAAGAGCACATAGAACTTGGCGTTCTCATAGCGGCGATAGACGCCCTCAACGCCCTGCACAAACTCCTTGACCTGCTTTTCCACCTCCGTCAGCACGGAATTGCGGCGGAACTGCTCGTTGGCGGCAAGATCCTCGTAGTTATCCACGCTGATGATGGCGACCGTAGGCATCTGTTCCTCATAAAGGCGGGAATAGTGCAGCGCCTCCGTACGATCGATCCAGTATTGGAAGGTAAGGGGTCGCATCTTGGCGTTCCGGCGCTTGACATGCATGTTGGTCACGGTAAAGCTGCGGCCATTGCGCTCGGTAATAAGCGTTTTTTGCGGTATGGGCAGCTCGATGTTAGGCAGCGTCTGCTTGATGTCCTTGCCCGCATACATCGCGCGCAGGGCTTTGTTTTCCCAAAGGATGCGTCCGTTTGCATCAAATATGCAGGCGGGAATATCCACGCGGCTGATCACGCTGCCCGCAGCGGACTGGTTGTCGCGGAAAACATCATCGTAAAGCGCCTGCGCCTCCTTGCGATAGCGTATGCCCTGCCCCAGCGCGAGCAGCAGCAGCGCGATGACCGCAACAGCCGCAAGCAGGCCGTAAAGCGGCCGCACGTCCTTAGCAAGCGCCGCGCAGCCCAGCAGCGTCGTGCAGGCAAAAAGAACGGTTATAAAGATAGGCGGTTTTCGCACGTCGTTACTCCTTTACTCATTCCTCCGGCCCGTTGGTAGGCAGGTTTTTCAATCGGTCGCGCAGGTTGAAAACGCATTCCGCAATGCCCGTAAGGCAAAGCACAATGAGGCTGTAAGGGAAAAACAGGACATAGAGCACATAGCGCAGCGCCTGCCGCCCGCTAGACTGCCGGACGAACACGCGGGACATATACTCGCTGTAGCAAAACCCGTTCAGGGCAAATTCGCCCAGCAGGATCATTTCGATGGTAACGACGATGGCTCCTGCGTTTTTGAGGGACAGCAGCCGCACCGCGATCGCGCCCGCGACCAATATGCCAGCCCCCATCAAGGATTCCTTTGTCAGCCGCCAGTCCCAAAGCTTTGCCATGGGTCTAAGCTTTGCGCCGCCCTTTAGGGCTATCCACCTTAAGAGCAGCACATCCGCAAAGGCATAGGCCATGGCGGTCGCCATGACGGTGATCATGGTCAATTGCGGCGTCATATCCAAAAGCACGGCGGAAAATGCCGGGGGCAGACTGTACCCCACCACCTTGCCCATGGCCTCATAGAGTGTTAGCACCTGACCCGTCAGCTCCCGCATGGCGGCGTAAGCGTCCTCGCCCGCAAGCAGGGAGGGCAGGCAAAGCTCCAGATAATAGGCAACGGCAAAAAGCGCCGTCAGGCAGCCCACGGCGGAACGATATGGGCTTTGGTTTTTAAAAAGCAGTACGAGCGCCGCGGCGGCGGGCAGCAGCATAGCGATCGCATAAGGCGCCTGCACGCCCGTAACAAGACCCACGCCCGCACAGGCTGCGACAAAGGCCGCCACCGTATACATACCGCCCCAGCACAGCGCCACATACGCAAGCGCCACGGGCAAAAGCAGCAGCACAGGCACAAAAATGCCGCCCGCAGCGCCCCAAAGCCCCAAGGCGATTATGACCAGTATTCGTTTCATGGGTATGTTTGTTTCCAATTTTATATCCTTCATCCTTTTCGGCTATTGTCTACACATATTTTATTGTAGCGCAAGCGGGGGCAGATTACAACAAATTCGTACATGAACTCATGCGTACAGTATAAGCATAACTGTTTTAACGTAACCATAGCTTCGGGATTGTCAAGGGGCCGCGGCTCCTTGACTTCCAACCGCCCGAGGCGACATGTGCGGTGAGGGCGGAAGGCATTGTTTTGCAATGCCCTCTTTGCAATTTACAACGACCGTGAACGATAGGGAACAGTTGTAAATTGTAATCTCAGGCAAGGTCGCAGACCTTGCCTGAAGAACGCAAAACAGCCGTCATAAGACGACTGTTTGACATTCTAACGTTCTTCTGTGAAGTGGATTTTTGTTTTACTCTGCTACGTAGGGCAGCAGCGCCATAATGCGGGCGCGCTTGATGGCGATGGCCAGCTCGCGCTGGTGCCGTGCGCAAACGCCGCTCATACGGCGGGGCATGATCTTGCCGGACTCGGTAACAAACTTGCGCAGCCTGCTCACGTCCTTATAATCGATATGCTCAACCTTATCTACGCAGAAGCCGCAAACCTTGCGGCGGCCCTTGCGGGGACGGGGTCTCATGTTTTTGCGTTCTTCCATGGTCAAACTCCTTTCTCGGTAATATAGCCCCGTTGTTTAGAACGGGAGCTGATCGTCCTCGATATCCGTGAAGCCTTCCGCCGCGGGCGGCGTGTTGCCGGCCGGGGCAGCTTCGTACGAGGGCGTGTAATTTCCGGAACCTTCGCGCGGCGTGAGGAATTCCACATCGTCCGCGATGATCTCCGTTACATAGCGTTTCGTACCGTCCTTGGCGTCGTAAGTGCGGGTCTGGATCTCACCGATCACGGACACCTTGCGTCCCTTGGCAAGATACTTGGCACAATTTTCGCCCAAGCCGCGCCACGCAATGATGTTGAAGAAATCGGTCTCTCTTTCGCCCTGCTGGTTCGCCCTCCTGCGGTTGACCGCAATGGAAAACGAGCACACGCTTACGCCGTTGGGCGTGGTGCGCAGTTCGGGATCACGGGTCAGGTTGCCAATCAATATCGCTTTGTTCATCTTCCTTATCTTCCTTTCCCAACACGGTTCTATGCTTGTACGATGTGATTACGCTTCGCGGCGCACGACCATGTAACGCATGATGTTCTCGTCGTTCTTGAAGTTACGCTCGAGCTCACGGGGGAGTTCGCTCGCCGCCTCAAAGTGCACGAGTACATAGTAACCTTCCGTCTTGTAATCGATGGGATAGGCGAGCTTTTTCTTTCCCCACTCATCCGTCTTTTCGATCACACCGCCGTTGGTGGCGATGATGCCGGCAAACTTGTCGATAACGGCACGATTGGCCTCCTCCTCAAGTTCCGGCGTGATGACGTACATTACTTCGTATTTATTCACGCTTTTCACCTCCTTCTGGTCTAGTGGCCCCCCTTGGGGGGGCAAGAAGCACGTTAGCTTTCCAATATTATCACAAAAAAAAGCCCTTTGCAAGGGCTTTTTACGCTATTTTCAGTTCAGCTTTTCCCGACCCAGCCGCAAGCGCCGAAGCGTCTCCGCTTTACCCAGCAGCACGGCGATCTCGATGGCGCCGCCGGGGGTGACGGTCTTGCCCGCCATGGCGATGCGCACCGGCCATAAAAGCGTGCCGTTTTTCATGCCCTGCGCCTCCGCCATGCCGATGAGCAGGTCGTGGATGGCCGTTTCACTCCAATCCGCAAGCGCGTCCAGCGCCGGGATGACCTTATCCAGCACCTGTGCGGAAACCGCCGCGTCCGTCTTGGACTTTTTGTTGGTGAACAGCTCTATGTCATATTCGGGCAGCGCTGCAAGGAAATCCACCCGCTCGGGCAGATCCGCAAAGTATTCGACCCTGGGCTGCAAAATGCGGCAGAGCACGTCTTCGTCCATGCCGCCCACGCCCGCTTTTTCATACCATGGGCGGGCATGCGCCGTAAAAGCTTCCGGCGTAAGCCCGCGGATGTACTCGGCATTCATCCATGTAAGCTTGTTCACGTCGAATATGGCGGGGGATTTGCTCATGCCGGACACGTCGAAGGCCTCGCAAAGCTCCTCCAGCGTGAAGAATTCCCGCTCGTCGCCCGGATTCCAGCCCAAGAGCGCCACATAATTGAGCAACGCTTCCTTTAAATAGCCCTTGTCGATGAAATCCGCGTAGGACGCATCCCCGTCCCGCTTGGACAGCTTATGCTGCGCGTCCCGCATGATGGGGGTCATATGGATGTACTGCGGTATCTCCCAGCCAAACGCTTCATATAAAAGGTTGTATTTAGGCGTAGATGCAAGATACTCCATGCCCCGCATGACATGCGTGATCGCCATAAGGTGGTCATCCACGACGTTGGCGAAGTTATAAGTGGGCATGCCGTCCGCCTTGATGAGCACGTTGTCGTCCAGCTCGCTGTTGTTGACGGTGATGGTGCCGAAAATGAGGTCGGTAAAGCTGGTCGTCCCTTCGGTGGGCACATTCTGGCGGATGACATAGGGCTGCCCCTCCGCCATGCGCCGCTGCTGCTCCGATTCGCTCATGTGCAGGCAGTGCTTATCGTACTTGAAGGTTTCGCCCTTGGCGGTGGCTGCGGCGCGGCGCGCGTCCAGCTCCTCCTTGGTGCAAAAGCACCGATAGGCATGACCGCTTTGGATCAGCTGCTCGGCGTAGGGCATATACATGCGCTTTCGCTCGCTTTGGACATACGGGCCGTAATCGCCGCCTATGTCCGGGCCCTCGTCCCAGTTCATGCCCACGTCCTTGAGCGTGCGATAGATCAGCTCCGTCGCGCCCTCGATGAATCGCTCCTGATCCGTATCCTCGATGCGCAGCAGAAATTTACCGTGGTTGTGTTTGGCAAAAAGATAGGCGTACAAGCCGCTTCTAAGATTGCCTATGTGCATATACCCCGTAGGCGACGGGGCAAATCTCGTCCTTACTTCCTTCATCGGTTCTCCCTTACTGTCTCCCTGTTTGTCTGTCCGTGCAGCGCACACGCACGATTATGAATCGCTAATTCGCCTTAAAGCTGTCCTTCAAGCCCACCGCGCGGTTGAACACGGGCTTTTCCTTTGTATAATCCAAATCGGCACAGAAATAGCCCACCCGCATGAACTGCGCGCGATACCCCGGCTGCACCGCCGCGAGCGCGGGCTCCACAAAGCCCTGCCGCACGATGAGGGAATCGGCGTTGAAGCGCTCCACGAAGTCAAGCTCCGCGTTTTCCTCGTTCACGTCCTGCATCATGGGCTCATAAAGGCGGAATTCTGCGGGCACGGCGTCCGCGCAGCTTACCCAGTGGATGGTGCCCTTGATCTTGCGCTCGCACTCGCCGCCCTTGGTTTCGGGGTCGTAGGTGCAATACACCGTCGTCACGTTGCCCTCTGCGTCCGTTTCATAGCGCGTGCACTTGACGACATACGCGCCCTTTAAACGCACCTCGCCGTCCGGCTTGAGGCGGAAATACTTCTTAGGGGGATCATAGGAGAAATCCTCCCGCTCGATATAAAGGTCTCTGCCAAAGCGCACGGTGCGCGTTTCTTCGCTGCCGGGCAGGTTTTCGACCTGCACGTCCTCGAATTTTCCCGCCTCCCAGTTCTCGATCACGACCTTGATGGGGTCTAGCACCGCCATCATGCGGGGCGCATGGGCGTTGAGATCCTCCCTAAGGCAATGCTCGAGCATGGCGCTGTCCACCACGGAATCCGCTTTCGCCACACCCACGCGGGTGAGGAAATCCTTGATGGCCTCCGGCGTGTAGCCCCGGCGGCGCAGGGCGCAAAGCGTGGGCATGCGCGGATCGTCCCAGCCCGAAACATAGCCCTCCTCCACCAAACGGCGCAGGTAGCGCTTGCTCATGATGGTGTTGGTAAGATTTAATCTGGCAAACTCGATCTGGCGGGGCTTATGCTCGAATTCGCACTGCTCCACCACCCAGTTGTACAGGGGTCTGTGCGCCTCGTATTCCAAGGAGCACAGGGAATGGGTCACGCCCTCGATGGCGTCCTGAATGGGATGCGCAAAATCGTACATGGGATAGATGCACCACTTGTCCCCCGTGTGATGATGGGACATGTGGATGATGCGATACATCGCGGGGTCGCGCATGTTCATGTTGGGGGAGGCCATATCGATCTTGGCGCGAAGGGTGCGGGAGCCGTCGGGGAATTCGCCGTTCTTCATGCGCGCAAACAGATCGAGATTCTCCTCGACGCTCCGCTCCCGCCAGGGGCTGTTCTTGCCCGGCTCCGTAAGCGTGCCGCGATATTCGCGCATCTGATCCTTATCCAAATCGCAAACGTAGGCCACGCCCTTTTTGATGAGCTTGACCGCCAGATCGTAGCAGGTATCAAAATAGTCGCTGCCGTAGAACACGTTGTCCCAATGGAAGCCCAGCCACGCGATATCCTCCTGAATGGCGTCCACAAACTCCTCGTCCTCTTTGGTAGGATTCGTGTCGTCATAGCGCAGGTTGCACTTGCCGCCGTACTTCTCCGCCATGGAAAAGTCGATGAACAGCGCCTTGGCGTGGCCTATATGCAAATAACCGTTAGGCTCTGGCGGGAACCGCGTTTGGATGCGGTTTTCCTTGGTCGCCATATCCTCCTCGATAAAAGCCTCGATAAAGTTTTTCGTGGTGCGTGCTTCTTCCATTGTTGGCATCCTCTTTTCTTCCAATATCACGTCAGTTTATTATCGTTAATCTTCCTGCTTCTGTCAAGAAAAACGCGCTAATCTTCTTCGGTTTCGGCGGGTATATCCAAGATGCGCACGGTGTTGCCCGTGCTTTTGATAAACTTCATCAGATCCCCACCCGTGATCGCCAGCGAAGCCGTGGATACGCACGGGTGCACGCAGACCATGGGAAACTGCGCTACCTCCGAATCCACCACCACCGTCACGTCCTTGGCGTTGGGGCACAACAGACCCAGCGCCGTCACGCTGCCCGGCAATAAGCCAAGCTTGTCCATGAGCTGCTCCGCGTCGCAAAAGGACAGGCGGGACACGCCAAGGAGCTTTGACACCACGGCGGTCTTGAACTTCTTGTCGCCGCGGATGAGCACGAGATAAAAATCCGTTTTCTGCCTGTTGCACAGGAAAAGGTTCTTGCAGTGGCGCGCGCCCACGTCCGCGCCGATATCCGTGCAGTCCTCCATGGTCAGCGCACAGGCGTGCTCATAGCGCTTATAGGGTATGGCAAGACTATCCAATGCGGCCAGCGCCGGTCTTTCCCTCTCGTCGATCATACAAAAATCCCCCCTCCAAAATTCTTAATTATTAGCATATGACAAAAAACTGCATTTTCCCGTGCCGCAAATTAGCATATTCCAGTAACTTATTTGTGATAGGGCTCGTTGCGAAGGATTTTAAAGCACCTGTAAATCTGCTCCAGCAGCATCAGCCGGAATATCTGGTGGGAAAAGGTATTCTTTCCAAAGCAAAGCGCATAGTCCGCCCGCCGCAACGCCGCCTGCGACAGCCCCAGCGACCCGCCGATCAGAAAAACGACGCTGCTTTTTCCCTCGTTCATGCGATCCTGCAAAAAGTCCGCCATCTCGTCGCTTGCAAGCGCCTTGCCGCCCAAGTCCATGGCGATCACATAATCGCCCGGCTGAATGCGCTCGAGCATCCGCGCGCCCTCCGCGTCCTTGACCTGCTGTTTTTGCGCGTCTGACATGCTCTCGGGCGCTTTTTCATCCGCCACCTCGAGCACCTTCGTTTGCGCATAGCGGGACAGGCGCTTTACAAACTCCGCGCATGCGTCCGCATAATATTTTTCCTTCAGCTTGCCTACGCAGATCACCGTAATATTCACAGCACGAACACCCCCGTAATGCGATCCCGGTGCGCCACCGTCAGCTTGAATTCCTCATCGGGTATATCCTCCATGCGCAATTCGCTGCGCACGGTCTCCATGGCAAGCTGCTCATAGTTGTTTTCCTTGGATAAATGCCCCAATATGGCGCAGCGCACGCCGCGCTTATAGAGCTTGCAGAGCGTTTTGCCGCAGTTTTCGTTGGATAAATGCCCCTGATCGCTCAGAATGCGCCGTTTGAGCGGATACGGATAAGGACCGACCTTGAGCATTTCCTCGTCATGGTTGGATTCGATCAAAAGAAGGTCGCTTCCTTCCACCGCGTCCAGCAGTCCCTCGTGGATATAGCCTACGTCCGTCATGACGGAGGCGCACCGTCCCTCCGCGCTGAAGCAATAGCCCACGGGCTCCCGCGCGTCGTGCGGCGTTGCGAAGGGCTGCACGAGCAGCTTGTCCACAAAAAAAGACCGCCCCGTTTCAAACATGCGCATATTGCAAAGCGCGATGGGTCCAACGTCCGCCTGCATGCCCGCCCATGTGCCGGCGTTGGCGTACACGGGCAGGTTCAGCTTACGCGAAAGCACGCCCACGCCGCGCGTGTGGTCGGTATGCTCATGCGTCACAAGAATGCCGGTAAGCGTTTCGGGCAGCACGCCCGCGGCCGAAAGCGCGCCTTCGATGGTGCGCCCCGGCAGGCCGGCGTCCACCAATAAGCGCACGCCGTCCGCCTCAATGAGTATGCAATTGCCGGAGGAGCCGGAAAACAATGGGATCAGGCGCATAGAATCACGCTACATCGCAAACACGATACCCGCCACGGCAGCAAGGCCGATATAGGCGAGAGGGTGCAGGTCCTTCTTTTTATATTTGAGCCAATAGGAAAGCCCCAGCAGCACAAGCAGCAGCACTGCGGGCTTTAGCAGCGCCGGGGAAAACGCGGCAGCCGCCTGCACGGGTGCGATCACCGCCATTTGCAGCACGGACCAGCCCGCCGCCGCGATCAGCCCCGTCACCGCCGGGCGAAGACCCGCAAACGTGTCGTTGACGAGCTTGCTTTCCTTGTATTTCTGCAAAAAGCCGAAGATGATGCAAATGATGATATAGCTTGGCAGGATGAGCGCGAGGGTCGCCGTAAGCGCGCCGGGAATGCCCGCCGTTTTAAAGCCTACATAAGTCGCGCAGTTGACGCCGATAGGCCCGGGCGTGCTCTCGCCCACGGCGATCATGTCCGCAAGCTCCGTGAGCGTAAACCATCCGCGTTTATTGGAGATATCCGTCAAAAAGGGAATGGTGGCCAAGCCCCCGCCCACGGCGAACAGGCCGGCCTTAAAGAACTCGTAGAAAAGCAGAAACAGCGTATTCATGCCTGTTTCCCCCATCTTCCCCGTCCGACGCCCACAAGCGCCGCGCCCAGCACCACATAGACGGGTGAAAGCTTGAAAAGCGCCACGCAAACGAACGCAGCGACGCACAGGGCGATATCCCAGCCGTTTTTGACGCTGCTTTTGTACAGCTTCACCACGGCGTTAAAAATGAGCACCGCCACCGCTACGCGAATACCCGCAAACGCATGCTGCACCGCGGGGATGTGCGCGAAATTGGCAAGCAGGGAGGCGATCACCAATATAATAAGGATACTGGGGGTGACGACGCCCAGCGTCGCAACCGCCGCACCCAAAATACCCCGCTGCGAGCAGCCCACGAAGGTGGCCGTGTTCACCGCGATCACGCCCGGCGTGCATTGGCCGATGGCGAAGAAATTCAGCAGCTCCTCCTGCTTGACCCAAGGATGCTTCTGCACGCACTCCCTCTCCAGCATGGGCAGCATCGCATAGCCGCCGCCGAAGGTGAACGCGCCAATGCGGAAAAAGGCCGTATACAGTTCCCAAAGGGACGTTGTTTTCTTATCTTCCATAGTGTAGTATTATAACAAAGAAAGCACAAAAATGCCATGGGGGAATACGATATGTTGGAAATCGGCCTGAAAGGCTGCGCGCAAACCACCGTCGGCACGGAAAACATCGCCTCAACCTATTCCTCGGGCTCGCTGCCCGTGTTTGCCACCCCTGCCATGCTCGCGCTGATGGAACAGGCGGCGCACACATGCGTGCAGCCCTATCTTGAGGAAGGGCAGGGCACCGTAGGCACGCTGCTCAACGTAAAACACCTTGCCGCCACACCGCTAGGCATGGGCGTGCGCGCGGAGTGCGAGCTGATCGAAGTGGATCGCCGCCGCCTCGTTTTTACCGTTTGCGCCTATGACGACGTAGAGCGCATCGGCGAGGGCGTGCACGAGCGCTTCATCATCGACGACAGCCGTTTTATGGAAAAGGCGCGCACGAAGATCAAATAGCGTCTGCCACGCACAGGATCGCACAGAAAAAAACAAGGCCGCCAACCGGCGGTCTTGTTTTTTGTGTTTGCTGGACGTTTGTTTATGCGTCTTCCTTCTTGTTGGACTCGCCAAGGCGCACGCCGGCGAAGTACTCTCTGGTGAGCTTGAAGACCACCGGGGAGAGTGCAAGCAGCGCTACCAAGTTGGGCAGTGCCATCAAGCCGTTGAGGGTATCGGCGATATCCCAAACAGCCTGCAGAGGCACAACCGCGCCGACCACAACGATCAGGCAGAACAGGATCTGATAGGGCTTAATGACCTTGGTGCCCAAGAGATACTCGGTGCAGCGGGTACCGTAGAGGCACCAGCTGAGGATGGTGGACACTGCGAACAGCGTGATACCAACAGCAACCAGGATGCCGGCAAACTTCGCGCCATAGGTCATACCGAAGGCAGCGATGGTGAGGCCGGTGCCCGCGCTCTCGCCAAAGGCGATGGGCGTGCCGCTCATGAGGATAGCCAGAGCGGTCAGGGTGCAGATCACGATGGTGTCCATGAATACTTCAAAGATGCCCCAGAGGCCCTGACGAACGGGGCTGTCCGTGTCAGCAGCAGCGTGGGCGATAGGCGCGGAGCCCAAGCCAGCCTCATTGGAGAAGATACCGCGGCTGATACCACGGCGCATGGCCGTCGAAATGCCAACGCCTACCAAGCCGCCGCCCAGCGCGGAGGGATTGAAAGCGCCCACGACGATGTCGCGGAGAACGCCGCCGATGTTGCCGATGTGCGTGATGACAACGATGATCGCAGCCACGATGTAGATCGCCGCCATGGCGGGAACCAGCTTTTCAGTGGTCTTAGCGATGCTCTTCAAGCCGCCAAGCACGACAGCAGCGGTGAAGATCGCAACGACGATACCAACGATCAGATGCACGGTGTTCGTATTGATGTTGGGATTGAACTCGGCGATGGTGCCGGAGATGGAGGTCGCAATGGTGTTGATCTGGGTCATGTTGCCGATACCGAAGGCGGCAAGCGCTCCAAACACGGAGAATACGACGGCGAGCCATTTCCAGCTCTTGCCAAGGCCGTTGGAGATGTAGTACATGGGGCCGCCGACCCAGTCGCCCTTTTCGTTGCGCTCGCGGTAGTTGACCGCCAGCACGACTTCGGCGTACTTGGTGCACATGCCCAGCAGTGCGGAAACCCACATCCAGAAGACGGCGCCAGGGCCGCCCAATGCGATAGCGCCAGCGACGCCAGCGACGTTACCGGTACCAACCGTTGCCGCAAGAGCCGTTGCAAGTGCCTGGAAAGGCGTGACAGCGCCTTCGCCCGCCTCTTTCTTCTCGAACATCTTCATCAAGGTGTTCTTCATCGTGTAACCGAATTTGCCAAACTGCATGCCCTTGGTGCGCAGCGTGTAATACAGGCCGGTGCCAAGAAGCAGGATCATGCCGGGCCAACCCCAGACGATACCGTTCAGCCAAGAGTTGAAACTGAGGAATCCATCCATAAATGTTTCTTTCCTTTCTGATTACTGAATTTTTCTTTTGGTGATTTGAACTGGAAGAAGCTAACGTCCTGTTTACATAAAAGTGTTTGCGAGAAAAGATGATATTAGGCTATCTGTATTGTGGACGGACGCATAGCGACTCTTCGCAGCACATCCAGCTTCGCATATCTTAACATGCTGTGTTAATAAACGTCAATGGGTTTCTTTTGCCAAACGCCCAAAAATCATCGTCACAGCAGAGAAAAATGCTTATTTTCTCTGGATTTTCCGGTCAAGATTTTTACGCTTGCGCCATCCGCGGCCTCGCGCCCTCGTTTGTTGTTATATTATATAATGAATATTATACATTGTATTGTATCCAACCTGTATCTACAAATAAAAGACCCTATGCGCCGCATCTGGCAGTTGCAATCCCCGTCCCGGTTATGTATAATGGCTTTACCATAATGTATGCTTTTGTGATTATGCAGAAGCATAAATCTGATTTGGAGGATAAAAGGAACATGAAAAAAACTTTCGCCATCCTTCTGGCACTGTGCCTGATCGTCGCCATGTTTACCGGCTGCGCTTCTCAGAGCGCTTCCGCTGGCGGTGACGTCGTAAAAATCGGCGTCTATGAACCCGCTTCCGGCGATAACGGCGCAGGCGGCAAGCAGGAGACCCTCGGTATCCAGTACGCCAACAGCCAGGTCAACACCGTCGAGATCGGCGGCAAGACCTACACCGTAGAGCTCGTGATCGTGGACAATGAGTCCAGCAACGACAAGGGCCCCACCGCCGCTTCCAATCTGGTATCCGCGGGCGTATCCGTGGCGTTGGGTTCTTACGGCTCCGGCGTCTCCATCGCGGCAAGCGATGTTTTCGCCAAGGCGGGCATCCCCGTCATCGGCGTTACCTGCACCAACCCGCAGGTCACCGAGGGCAACACCCACTATTTCCGTATCTGCTTCCTCGATCCCTTCCAGGGCACGGTTCTTGCGAACTTCGCGGCGGGCGACTTCGGCGCCAAGACCGCTTACAGCCTTGCCAAGCTGGGTGACGATTATTCCGTAGGTCTGTGCAACTATTTTAATGAAGCTTTTGAAGCGCTCGGCGGCACCGTCGTTTACGAAACCTTCCCCGAGGGCAACAGTGACTTCACCTCTTACCTGACCACCGCTGCCAACAGCGGCGCGGACGTATTCTTCGCCCCCGTCTCCACCGAGGCTGCTGCGCTCATCATCGACCAGGCCGCTTCTCAGGGTCTTGCAGCCCCCATCCTGGCCGGCGACACCTGGGACAGCAACGTCATCACCGAAGCTGCCAAGGGCAAGAACGTTGACGTATACGTCACCACCTTCTTCGACGAGGGCGACACCTCCGAAGCGGGCGTAGCGTTCGTTACCGGCTTCAAAGAGTGGCTCAACGCCAACCCCAACATGCTGACCAACAACGGCGGCAATGACGCCGTGGCAGCCGTTTCCGCCATGGGCTATGACGCTTACATGGTCGCCCTCGAGGCTCTCAAGGCCGCCGGCTCCACCGAGCCCGCCAAGGTCAACGAGGCGCTTTGGGGAACCACCCACACCGGTGTTTCCGGCGCCATCGCGTTTGATTCCACCACCGGCGACGCCATCCGTGACGTTGCGTTCATCAAGCATGCCAACAACGAGACCGGCACTTGGGAGTTCGTCCGCATTCAGGGCGTTTCTTAAGAGATTGCAGGTCTAAGGCAAAACACAAGCACATCCTGATTATCTATGGCGGCGGGAAGCCTCTTGCCTCCCGCCGTCTTATTTTTGAGAGCAGCTCAATCTCGTAACGCTCCATAATGACGGAGGTAAACAGCATATGGATTTCTTGCATGCCAATCTGCCCTATATTCTCGCGGGTATTTCCGTGGGCGGGCAGTACGCACTGATCGCCATCGGCTACACCATGGTCTATGGCATATTGCGCCTTATCAATTTCGCGCACGGCGACGTATTCATGATTGCGGGTCTTGTGATGATCTACGCCGCGGCCTCCATGCCGCTTTACATCGCGCTGCCGCTTACCGTGATCGTGACCGTGCTGATAGGCTTCATCATCGAACGCGTCGCCTACAAACCGCTTAGAAATGCACCGCGTATGTCGGTCATGATAAGCGCCATCGGCGTATCCTATCTTTTGCAAAATCTCGCCCTGTATGTCACGGGCGGTCTATCCAAAATGTATCCCACGATCCCGGGAATCAGCAATTCCATCACCATCTTCGGCGCCACGACCAAGGTCGTCACCGTCGTCACGCCGGTTTTGACGCTGGTGCTGGTCATCGCGCTGGTGCTCTTCATCCAGAAAACCAAGATCGGCATGGCCATGCGCGCAGTCTCCAAGGATTTTGAGACCAGCCAGCTCATGGGCATCAAGATCAACTCGGTCATCAGCGCCACCTTTATCATAGGTTCGCTGCTCGCCGCGGTGGCATCTTTCCTCTATTTTTCCAATTACGCCGCCGTCGTCCCCACCTCCGGCGCAATGCCCGGCCTTAAAGCCTTCGTTGCGGCCGTGTTCGGCGGTATAGGCTCCATCCCCGGCGCCGTGATCGGCGCGTTCATCATCGGCATATGCGAGAACATCATCAAGGGCCTCGGTTGGACGACCTTCTCCGACGCTTTCACGTTCGCGCTGCTCATCATCATCCTCATTGTGAAGCCCACCGGCCTGTTCGGTGAACGCGCTTCCGAGAAAGTGTAAGGTGACGCATATGGATCAGAAAAAGAAACAGGATTTGATCGTTTCGGCATGCCTTATCGCCTTCATACTGGTCGTGCTGTTCGTGCTGGAAAAGATCATGCCGTCGGGCAACATGCTTTTCGTCGTATTGAAGAAGGGCGCCATCTACGCGCTGGTCGCGGTCTCCATGAACCTGCTGAACGGCTTTACGGGGCTGTTTTCGCTGGGTCAGGCGGGCTTCATGCTCATCGGCGCGTATACCTACGCCATCTTTACCATTCCGCCGGATCAGCGTCTGGCCGTTTACCAGTACTTTGACGGCGGCGTCGTGCAGTTCACCGTGCCGATCATCGTCGCGTTTTTGCTGGCCGCAGCCGTGGCGGGGCTTTTTGCCTTCCTCATCGGCTTGCCCGTGCTCAGGCTCAAAAGCGACTATCTGGCGATCGCCACGCTGGGCTTTGCCGAGATCATCCGCGCGTTCTTCCAGTGGGACGTTCTTGGTCCCATCACCAACGGCTCCAACCTCCTTCGCAAGTTCCCAACGTTTGATTCGGTGCTCTTTCCCTTCATTGTATCGGGCATATGCATCGCCATCATCGTATTGCTGATCAATTCGTCCTACGGGCGCGCCTTCAAGGCCATCCGCGACGATGAGATCGCGGCGGAGGCCATGGGCATCAACCTCTTTAAGCACAAGGAGATGGCCTTTGTCATAAGCTCCGCCTTCGCGGGCGTTTCCGGCGCACTCCTTGCGATGTATCAGACCACCGTGCAGGCCGCAGCCTTCAAATCGGCCATGACGTATGAGATTTTGCTCATCGTGGTCATCGGCGGCATCGGCTCCATCACGGGAAGCTGCCTCGCCTCCTTCCTGTTCGTTGCGTGCAGCGAATGGTGGCTGCGCTTCCTCGATAACGAAACCTTCATAGGCGCGTGGCAGGTACCTCTGCTTCGTTCCGGCTTCCGCAAGGTCGTATTCTCCGTCATCATCATGATCATGGTGCTTTTCTACAACCGCGGCATCATGGGCACACGGGAGTTTTCCATAGACAGTGTGACGGGGCTTCTCAAACGAAAACGCCTGCCCGGCGACAAGAAGATGAAGAAGGAGGGCAAATAACATGGAAAACAAGAATGTTCTTCATCTTGAAAACATCACCATGCAGTTTGGCGGCGTGGTCGCGGTCAACGATCTGACGCTGGACGTCAACGAGCATGAGATCGTCGCCCTCATCGGCCCCAACGGCGCGGGCAAAACCACGGCCTTCAACGTCATCACCGGCGTATACGAGCCCACCAACGGCTGTGTGAGCTTCTACGGCGAGCCCATCGTGGAAAATTTCCCGCAGGGCAAAATGAAGAAGCTTTATGCCGGCACCAACAACGGCAAGTTCACAAAGACCATCAGCCCCACGCCGGATAAGATCACCAAGCTGGGCATCGCCCGCACCTTCCAGAACATCCGTCTGTTCAAATCCCTGACGGTGTTTGAAAACGTGCTGGTCGCCAAGCATATGCGCGCGGAGCAGAACGTGTTCACCGCCACCTTCCGTCTCAATCACAAGGAAGAAAAGCGCATGCGTGACGAGGCCATGGCGCTCTTGGAGGAGCAAAGCCTTGCGCACCTCAAGGACGAGATATCGGGCAGCCTGCCCTACGGTTTGCAGCGGAGGCTGGAGATCGCCCGCGCGCTTGCCACCAACCCCAAGCTTTTGCTGCTGGACGAACCGGCGGCGGGCATGAACCCGCAGGAGACCAAGGAGCTGGCCAAATTCATCATGCAGATACGCGACAAGTACGGCATTGCCATCCTTGTTATCGAGCATCACATGGATCTGGTGATGGAGATCTCCGAGCGCCTGTATGTGCTGGACTTCGGCAAGCTGATCGCCGTGGGCAACGCCACCGAGGTACAGAACAATCCCGATGTTATTACCGCTTATCTGGGGGTGGATGAAGAATGAGCATGTTGGAAATCAAAGACCTCAAGGTCAACTATGGCGGCATTGAAGCGCTCAAGGGCATAGGCTTCGAGGTGGAGGCGGGCGAGATCGTGACGCTGATCGGCGCAAACGGCGCGGGCAAGTCCACCACCCTTCGCTCCATCATGAGCGTGGTCAAGCCCTCCGGCGGTTCCATCTTCTTTGAGGGTGAGGATATCACCACCATGAATACCCAGAAGATCGTGGAACGCGGCATCGTGCTGGTGCCGGAAGGCCGCCGCGTGTTCCCGAATCTTACGGTGCTGGAGAATCTGCGCATCGGCGCGTATCTTCGCAACGACAAGGCTTTGATCGAGAAGGATATCAAGTACGTCTATTCCCTTTTCCCCCGCTTGGAGGAGCGCCATTGGCAGGAGGCGGGCACGCTTTCCGGCGGCGAGCAGCAGATGCTTGCTGTAGGCCGGGCACTGATGGCAAAGCCGCGCCTGATCATGATGGATGAGCCCTCTTTGGGCTTGGCGCCGCTGGTGGTCAAGGACATCTTCTCCATCATCCGCCGCATTAACGACGAGGGCACCACGGTGCTTTTGATCGAGCAGAACGCCAACGCCGCCCTCAAGATCGCCAACCGCGGCTATGTTATGGAGACCGGACGCGTCACCATGACGGGCACAGGCAAGGAGCTTCTTGAGGACGAGGCTGTCAAGCAAGCCTATTTGGGCAAGAGCAAGGAATAAAACGCACAATCAAAACCACCAGTTAAACTGGTGGTATGCACAAGCCCTAAAAGGGCATAAT
>JAUNJX010000054.1 GCA_030533005.1 Clostridia bacterium
GGCGGCGGCGTGGTAGGCTGCGGCGTGGCGCGGGAGCTTTCGCGCTTCAACGCAAGCGTGCTGGTGCTCGAAAAAACGGCGGATATCTGCAACGGCGCAAGCAAGGCCAACACCGCCATCGTCCACGGCGGTTACGACGCGAAGCCGCATACCTATAAAGCGAAATTCAACGTGGAGGGCAACGCCCTGTTTCCCGCCCTTTGCAAGGAGCTGGACGTGCCGTACGAAAACAACACCTCGCTGGTGGTTTCCTTCGGTATGGACGGGCATGCGGAGCTGGAGGCGCTCAAACGCCGCGGCGAGGAAAACGGCGTGGAGGGTCTTCGCATCATCGATCAGAACGAGCTTAGAGGCCGTGAGCCCAACATCGGCGCCACTGCCTATGAGGCGCTGCTCGTGCCCACGGGCGGCATCGTGTGCCCGTATGAGCTGACGCAGGCCTTCGCAGAAAACGCCGCCGCCAACGGTGCGGAGTTCAGGCGCAACGCGGCTGTGACGCATATCGAGCGGCAGACGGATGACCTTTGGCGGGTCACGAGCACGGCGGGCACGTTTTTAGCACGCGCTGTTGTGAACTGCGCGGGGCTTTACGCGGACGTCATCAACAACATGGTGAGCGAGGATAAGCTCACCATCCATCCCCGCCGGGGCGAATACTACCTGGTGGACAAGGCGTATGCCGGAACCTTCCACGCGGCCATGTTCCAGCTGCCTACGCCCATGGGCAAGGGCATACTCGTTGCGCCCACGGTGGATGGCACCATACTCCTTGGCCCCAGCGCCGAGGATATCGAGAACAAGGACGACACCGCCACGACCGCAGACGGCCTTAAAAAGGTGTTGGAGCAGGCGCGGCTCACTTGGGAAAACATCCCCATGCGGGGCTTTATCACGACCTTCGCGGGTATCCGCGCGCATTGTGACCGGGACGATTTTGTGATCGGCGAAGCATCCGACGCACCCTTCTTCTTTAACGCGGCGGGCATCGAATCCCCCGGCCTCACCTCCGCGCCCGCCATCGCGCGCTTCCTTGCAGCTATGATCGCTGACAGGCTGACGCTGGTGCGAAACCGGCGCTTCAACCCCATCCATAAGGGCATCGACAAATTCAGGAACATGACGGATAAGGAACGCATGGAGGCGATCGCGCGGAACCCAGATTACGCAAAGATCGTCTGCCGCTGCGAGACCGTCACGGAGGCGGAGATACGCGAGGCCATCCGCCGCCCCGTGGGGGCGCGGACGATGGATGGGATCAAGCGGCGCACACGCGCGGGCATGGGTCGCTGTCAGGCGGGCTTTTGCACGCAGCGAACCTTGGAGATCTTAGCTGAGGAGCTGAAGATATCGCCGCTCGAGGTGACCAAGTGCGGAGGGAATTCCAAGCTCATACAAGGGTATCTTTTTGAGGAAGGGGGCGAAGCGTAATGCGCAGCGTGGACATTCTCATCATCGGCGGCGGGCCGGCTGGCTTAGCCGCGGCCATAGGCGCTTACGAGGCGGGCGCGCGGGACATCCTCATACTGGAACGCGAGGCTACGCTGGGCGGCATCCTCAAGCAATGCATCCATAACGGCTTTGGGCTTCACACCTTCAAGGAGGAGCTGACGGGGCCGGAATACGCCGAGCGCTTCATCGACAAGGTGAAAGAATACGGCATACCCTGCCTTTGCGATACCATGGTGCTTTCCATATCCAAGGACAAGGAGGTCGCCTGCGTCAGCCGCGAGCAGGGCATGCTGTATCTGCAAGCAAAAGCCATTATACTTGCCATGGGCTGCCGGGAGCGGCCGCGCGGCTCGCTTGCCACCCCCGGCACGCGCTGCGCGGGCATCTATACGGCGGGCACGGCGCAGAAGATGGTCAACCTCAAGGGCATGCTGCCGGGCAAGACTTGCGTGATCCTGGGCAGCGGCGATATCGGCCTTATCATGGCGCGCCGCATGACCTTTATGGGCGCTAAGGTGTTGGCCTGTGTGGAGCTGATGCCCTTTTCGGCGGGCTTAAAGCGGAATATCGTCCAGTGCCTGAACGATTACGATATCCCCCTGCTGCTTTCCCATACGGTGGTGGATATCCACGGGAAGGAGCGGCTGGAGGGCGTCACCATCGTCAAGGTGGATGAAGCGCTTAAGCCCATCCCCGGCACGGAACAATATCTTGCGTGCGATACGCTGCTGCTGTCCGTCGGCCTCCTCCCCGAAAACGAGCTGACCGCCATGGCGGGCGTGGAGATCGCGCCCGCGACCAGCGGCGCGGTGGTGGATGAGAGGCTGGAAAGCAGCGCCCCGGGCATATTCGCCTGCGGCAATGTGCTGCATGTGCACGATCTGGTGGATTTTGTTTCGGCGGAAGCGAAAAAGGCGGGCGAGAATGCGGCGGCCTATGTGCGCGGCGAACGGACACAGAACGCCCGCAGGCTGCCCGTACGCATGGGTACCGGCGTGGGCGGCGTGGTGCCCCAATACATCACGGCGGGCGCAAAGGGTTCTGTGAACCTGATGTTCAGGCCGCGCGCCGTGTTTAAGGAAGCGCGGATCGTGGTGGATATAGGCGGGGAGGACGTGCTGGTGCGAAAGACCCGCATCCTCACGCCCGGCGAGATGGAAAACCTCACGCTCACGCCGGAAATGCTAAAGAATACCGCGACGGCGCAAAGCGTGGACGTGCGCATCGAGGTGGAGGACGTATGAAAAAAGAGCTTACCTGTATCGGCTGCCCCATGGGGTGCCGTGTGAACGTCGAATACGATGGCGGCCATATCCACAGCGTCACGGGCAATACCTGCCCGCGCGGCGAAGCCTATGCCCGCAACGAGCTGACTTCGCCTACCCGCATGGTCACAGCCCTCGTGCGCGTTTCGGGCACGCATGCGCCTTTAAGCGTAAAGACCAAAGAGGCCATACCCAAGGATAGGATATTCGACTGCCTTGCGGCCTTGCGCGCGGCCGTCGTAACACCGCCTGTGCATATTGGCGACGTGGTGCTTGCAAATGCCTGCGGCACGGGCGTGGACGTGGTAGCGACAGAGAATAGGGAATAACAGGAGGAACGCAGGATGAAACGATCACAGATCAACGCCGCCATCAGGCGCATGGAGGCCATGGCGCGCACGCACGGCTTCGCGCTGCCGCCCTTTTGCGGGTGGACGCCGGAGGAATGGCAGCATAAAGGCCGTGAATACGACGAAATACGCGACAACATGCTGGGCTGGGACGTTACGGATTACGGCGAAGGGGATTTTGAACATCTGGGCTTTTCCCTTATCACGCTGCGGAACGGCAATTTGAAAATGGCGGACAAATATCCCAAAACCTACGCCGAAAAGCTGCTGTATCTGGATGAACCCCAGTATTCCCCCCTGCATTTTCACTGGAGCAAGATGGAGGACATCATCAATCGCGGCGGCGGCAACATCCTCATTCGCGTATATAACGCCACGGCGGACGAGGCGGGCTTTCGTGAGGACGATGTGCGCATATGCAGCGACGGGCGCGTCTACGATGTGCCCGCCGGCACGCAGATCAGGCTTTGCCCCGGGGAAAGCATCAGCATCTATCCCTATATGTATCACGATTTTACCGTGGAACAGGGGACGGGTCCGGTGCTTCTGGGCGAGGTGTCCATGTGCAACGACGATGTAAACGACAATCGTTTTCATAAGCCTTTGGGTCGTTTTTCCAGCATCGAGGAGGACGAGACGCCCTACCGGCTGCTTTGCAACGAATATCCCAAGGCAAAATAGCGCGGCTATTAAAGAATGTACATCAGCCCCTGATCCTCACGCAGCCGTTTTTGCCGCAGCTTGTAGTCGGGCAGCACGGCTGCGACCTCGTTCCAGAAGGCGGCGCTGTGATCCTTGTGGCGCACATGGCTCAATTCATGCACGACGATGTAATCGACCTGCGCAGGCGGAAAAAAGATGAGCCGCCAGGAAAGGTTGAGCTTGTCCTGCACGTTGCAGGAGCCGTAGCGGGCTTGGGCGGAGGAGAGGCGCATGCCGCTGATCGCAACACCCATCTTTTCGCAGTAAAAAGCGATGCGGGATCTTAGCAGCGTCTCCGCCTGCGCGCGTAAAAAGCGGATAAGATCGTCCAGCGCGGCGGCCTGCGGGAAATAGAGCGAATTGCCCCGCAGGGCAAAATCCGCGTGCGCCCATGCTCGCAGCGTCAGCGTGCCGCCCAGATACGGCAGCGGCGCGCCGTCCTGCAGCACGACGGGGGCATACCGCGTCATGCGGGCGCGGACGCTTTGGCGGGCGGCTTGTATCCATGCCTCCTTTTCGCGCAAAAACGCATCGATGCAGCGGCGGGAAGCCAGGCGCGGCGCGCGCACCACCACCTCGCCCTCCTTGGTGATCTGCACGGCGATGGTTTTGCGCTTGGCGCGAATGAGTGTGTACTCCATGCTGGGTCATTCCTTTGCTGATACTATTTTAGGATATACCACGGATTTTACATTTTTGCAAGATGGGAAAAGCGTTCGCGTTCGCCGCGATCTTATGGTACGATAAAGCTGATGAAAAAGCTGTTGACCAGAACCGATCTTTGGATACTTTGCGGCGCGTTGCTTTTGCTCGCCTTGGCGCTGTTCTTTTTTCGCGCGCCGGGGCGAAACTGGGCGAATACCGTGAACATCTATGTGGACGGCGCGCTGTATGCAAGCGTCCCCTTGGGCGAGGCGCGCGACATTGCGGTGGCGCATGACGGGCACGTCAACATCGTGGCGGTGGACGCGCAGGGCGTATGGATGCGGGAGGCGGACTGCCCCAACGGCGAGTGCGTAGCGCAGGGCAAGGTCACGCCTGACAATATGCGGACACGCCCGCTTGGCAACCGCATTCTTTGCTTACCCAATCGCGTGACGGTGGAGCTGACGGCGAAATGAAAACAAAGCGGCTTACACAACTGGGGCTTCTTACGGCGGCGGCGCTGATACTGGGGTATCTCGAACACCTGCTGCCGCTTTTTCCCGGCTTACCCGGCGTGAAGCTGGGGCTGGGCAACATCGTGGTGCTGTATGCGCTTTATAGGATGGATGAAAAAAGCGCCCTGCTTTTGATGCTTCTTAAGGTTGTTTTGTGCAGCCTTCTGTTTGCAAACGCCTTTTCCCTGCTCTATGCCTTGGCGGGGGGCGCGTGCAGCCTGCTTGCGATGGCGCTTGCGCGGCGGCTGCCGGGCGTATCCGTCACGGGCGTGAGCGTCGTGGGGGCGCTGTTCCATAATTTGGGGCAGGCTGCCGTGGCTTGTTTACTCTTGGGGCGGGCGGCGGTAGTATCTTACCTTCCCGTGCTGCTGCTTGCGGCGATAGGCACGGGTCTTCTGACGGGCATTGTGGCAAAGGGCGTGCTGCGCGCATTGGACGTAAAGAAAAAGGATGGTGACGGCGTATGAAAAGGCTGGGATTATGCTTGCTTTGCTGCCTGCTTTTGTGCGCCGGCTGCATGAAAGAGGAGCCGGAAAGCGCTACGACCTTCTGCGCGGATACGGTGGTGACGATCACCGCCTTTGACGCGACGGCGGAGCAGCTTCGCGCCTTGCTCGCCGCGTGTGCGGGCTATGATGCGGTGTTTAGCAAGACCGTGGAGGGCAGCGACGTGTGGCGCATCAACCATGCTGACGGCGCGCCTGTTAAGGTGGATGCGGCGGTGATCGAGGCATTGCAAACGGCGCAGCGCGTCGCGGCGTTGAGCGGCGGCGCATTTGACGTGACCGTCGCGCCCGCGAGCGCGCTGTGGGATTTTACGGGCGGCACGGCGCTGCTGCCGGACGCGGCGGCGCTTTCCGCGGCGATGCAAAGGGTGGATTATACGAGGATATGCATAGAGGGCGACGCCGTCACGCTGCCCGCCGGCATGCAGATCGACCTTGGCGGCGTGGCGAAGGGGTATATTGCGGATGAAACGATCAGGCTGTGCCGGGAAAGCGGCGTGGCGCACGCCATACTGAATATGGGCGGCAATGTGGCCGTCGCGGGCGCGAAGCCGGACGGGAGCGGCTGGCGGGTGGGTATACAGGATCCGGCCGATCCGTATGGCAAAAGCGCGCTGACGCTGGAAACGGATCATGGCTCCGTCGTGACCAGCGGCATTTACAATCGCGGCTTTGAGCTTGACGGCGTGCGGTATCATCACATACTGGATACAAAAAGCGGATACCCCGTGCAAAACGAGCTTGCAAGCGTGACCATACTGTCCGACGACGGCGCATTGGCGGACGCCTTATCTACAGCCTGCATGGCGATGGGTCTACAAAAGGGTATGGCGATGCTGGACGCGGTGCCGGAGGCGGAGGGCATTTTTATCCTTCGGGATGGAACGATACACCATACCGACGGTGCGGCAAACGCCATAAAGGCCGACGGCTAAAGCCGAACGGCCGTTGCGCAAGGGCAGCTACATTTCTTCTATGCCCGCTGTAAGCCAATCCATCTGCATCACGTCCAGCGGGCGCGGGTTTTGCTGCTCCGCGATCATCAGCCTGCCGTCCGCATCCGCAACGGGTCCCAGAAAGGGCAAAAAACGGCTGGTTCGTAGGCCATCCTGCAAATAGCGCATGAGGTGGGCGGCGGAGGGGTCAAGTTGATTATCCGCCATGTCAAAGCCTATGATATCCTCGTCCATGCCCCACCAGAAGCTGATGACGCCGTTTTCGCGGCCCGCGCCGCGCAGGGCATGCAGGCTGCCGTTCAAGTAGCTGTTGACGATCTTGATATAGTATTTGTCCCAATTCCAGCCGGGCGAGGCGATATACCGCGCCGGGCCATTTTCATCCATGGTAAAGAGTGCGGAAAACGCATGGGGCGGCACGCCGCTTAGGTCAAACGCGTCCAGCACCGGCGTGAATACCACGTCCGCGCCCTGTGCGCGGCCTTTTTGCATGGCCGTGCGACAGCTTGCCAGGACATGCGCCTCCACGTCTTTGGTGATAAAGAGGATGCGCGCGTCGGATACCGCGCGCACGCCCAGCGCAAAGGCGTTGATGTCCGCCGTGCAGCGGCGGCAGGTAGGCTGCGAGGAGATGTAGGCGACGCAGCGGCTGCGGGTGGAAAGCCCCGCCGCCACCCCGCAGAGGTACATGGCCTCGTGATAACGGCCAAAGTAGGTGTCCAGCTTATGATGATCCTGCATGCGGGCGCAGGTGAGGGTAAGGCATTCCGCATGATCGAGGGAAAAGCGCAGCACCTGCTCCCGGAAGGTGGGGGTGGTGACAAACAGCAGCCCCGCGTCGGCAGCGCCCTCGTTCAATTGGCGGACGGCGTTGGCTGCGTCAAGATCGGGGATCACGGCGGTGGTGATCTTGCCGCCCAGCGCTTCCTCCAGCACGCGGCGGCCGTGCTCGTGCGCCGCCCGCCAGCGGCTGATGGAGGCGCGCGCGTCATGCGCGAACACGATATGCGTGTTGCGCGGGCGGGAGAGAAGCTGCGCAAGCTTGGGCGCCGTTTGCACCGCCATGATGATCTTGGGCTCCGCGGGGGCGTTGAGCAGCATCAGCTGCGGGCGCATGGCCACGACGCGCGCGGTCAGCTCCTCGATCGTCATCTTGAGAGGGAGGCCGTAAAGCCGCAGGTGCTCCAGCAGCGCGTCGCCGGGCAGCACGGGGCAGCTGGCGGCCGCGCACGCCGCCTCAAAGCGCATGAGCAGCTTGTCAAAATCCGTCATGGGCGGTGCGCTCTCGAGCAGCCTTTGCTCCAAATGATACAGCTGTATGTACTTATCGGGGGCGGATAGCTCGATGGCGCTGAACAGCCCGTGCTTGGCATATTCAAGAAACGCGAAATAGCGCTCCGTATCCGCGTTGCAGTCGTCCCATTCCGGGATCAGGCGGCTGATCTCCGCCTGATAGGAAAAGGCGTCCATGTACTTGAGCAGGCTTACGCGCTTATTGCCCTCGGTGACGTAGTAGCGCCACATATACTCATACACCTGTATGGGATCGCGCAGTCCTTCTTCCATCTGGGCGCTGCAAAGCCGTATCCATTTGTTTGCAAATTCCGTGTTGGGAGGCTGCAGCGGCATGAAATCCGCGCTAAACGCGTGGGCGCGGCTGACGTGGCTGGTGCCCGCAACGCGCCTTAACGGAATCTCCCGCTGACCTAGACGCTGTATGGCGAGCACCCCGCCCGTGTCCACAAGGTCGTCCAGCACCGGCACATACCCGTTTACATGGCGCGCGGCGTTGGCGCGCAGCGTTTTTTGCCCTGCCTGCCGCGCTTTTTCATACATCCTTGCGCATTCCGCATCCAGTGCCATGGCCTACTCCTTTCCGTCCGGGAACGTCATATCGAAAATATAGTAATTGTCGCAGTTGACGACGGTGGTAACGCCGTATTGCAGCGTGCGCTGCACGTTGGCGCCGTAAGCCATGTGCTGGTGCCCGTGCAAATGATAGGCGGGCGCAAAGCGGTCAAGAAGCGAGCGGAAGCACGCGAAGCCCTCGTGGAAGCCATCCTCACCGTCGCCAAGACCCATGGCGGGGGCGTGCGTGACCAGCACGTCGATAGAGGGCGCGCGGCGAAAGCGCGGAAGCGTGCGCCGGATGCTGCGTTCCATCTGTGCTTCCGTCAGGTGATAGGGGGCGTCGCAGCCGCTTTTGCAGCCGTCCAGCCCCATAAAGCGTATGCCCTTATATTCGAGTATCCGTCCGCCTATGTTGGTGCAGCCCTCAGGCGGCGTGGCCGCGTAGCGCGCGTCGTGGTTGCCGTGCACATAAAAAAGGGGCTTGTTCACCATCGTGACGAGAAAAGAAAGGTAGGAAGGCTTTAGATCCCCGCAGGATATGATAACGTCCACGCCCGCAAAGGGACGTGGATCAAAGTAATCCCAGATGTAGGCGCTCTCCTGATCCGAAACGGCCAACGCCCGCAAGGTTCTCATTGCTTGCCCTCCTGCGGCGCGTAATCCCGGTCGATCTCCACTACCGCATAGAGCGTATCGTCGATGATGGAAACGAGCGACGCGATACGCCGCTTGACCTCGTCGTCCGAAAGCCGGGACGCATACGGCACCACAGCGTCAAAAATCACGTTGGTGTGGGACGGCCCCTGCACGATGCGAAAATCGTGCAGCGTGATGGCGGGGTCTATGGCCTTGACGGCTTCGCTGATCTTTTTGTGTAAAACGGCGGTCTGTTCGTCGTCCGTGGCGATGGGATCCATATGGATGACCGCAACGCAGTTGAGATCGCGGCGCAGCTGCTTTTCCACGTTGTCCACCGCGTCGTGGGCAACGAGAATGTCGGCATTGGCGGGCACCTCCGCGTGCAGGGAGATGATGAGGCGGCCGGGGCCGTAATCGTGCACCATCAGGTCATGTACGCCCACGATGGGCGGCTCCGCCATGACGATGGACTCGATGCGCTGCACGAATTCCCGCTCCGGCGGCTGCCCAAGCAGAGGGTTGATGACGTCTATGGCGGACTTGAGACCCGTGTAGAGTATGAAAAGCGAAATGAGCATGCCGCAGTAGCCGTCGATCTGGAGGCGCGTCAAAACCGCGACCGCCATGCACGCAAGCACCGCGACGGTGATAAGCGCATCGCTAAGGCTGTCGGCCGCGGTGGCGTTGATGGCCGCGCTATGCACCTTTTTTGCGATGGCGCGGTTATAAAGGAACATATAGAATTTTACCAGCACGGATAAAGCAAGCACAACGAAGGTGATTGCGTCCGGCGTGGCGGCGGAGGGGCGGAGCACCTTATCCACGGAGGATTTAAAAAGCTCCACACCCACCAGCACGATAAAAAGGGATACGACAAGCCCCGCGATGTATTCGATGCGCCCGTGGCCGTAAGGGTGATCCGTATCGGGGCTTTTGCCTGAAAGCTTAAAGCCGATGAGGGTGATCACGGAGGTGCCCGCGTCGGAAAGATTATTCAGGGCGTCCGCCGTTACGGCAATGGAATTGCTGATGGCGCCGATCGTGAATTTGGCCGCGCACAGCAGCAGATTAAAAACGATGCCCAAGGAGCCGCTTAGCATGCCGTAAGCCTGCCGCGTGGCGGGGGCGTTCACATCCTCTCCGTTTTTGATGAACAGGCGCGTGAGAAGCGAGATCATAAGGCCTCCTGCTTTTTGCAAGATCGCGTACGCATGCGGTACGATGATATTTTTAACATATTAGCATATTTGCGGGCTTATCACAAGCGATGCGCGCTTTGTGGGAGCCTCCATGCAAAATCGCCGGCGATTTTTGCGCGAATGCTTGGCGCAAAGCCCGGCGATACGGCTGTTTTAGGGAAAAACAGAGCGGGGTTCGTGCCCGGACACGCAAAAAAAACACAGAATGTGCTCGTGCACGCCCCTTGCTTTTTTGAGAAGAACTTGCTATACTTGTGCTTAAGCACAGATTTGTGCTTACAAACAAATCGCATGATGCACCCGAACAAGAAGGGGAAATACGGAGCATGACCATTACCATCAAGCAAATTGCAGCCAAAGCAGGCGTTTCGCGCGGCACGGTAGACCGCGTGCTGCATAACCGCGGCGGCGTGAAGCCGGATATTGCGGAGCATGTGCGCAAAATCGCGCAGGAGCTGGGGTATAAGCCCAACCGGGCGGCGCGGCTGCTGGCCGCCCGCAAGCAACCGGTCAAGATCGGCTGCATGCTGCCCGCCATCGGCAATCCCTTTTTTGACGAGGTCATCAAGGGCATTTATCTTGCCCGCGAGGAGCTGGCGGATTTTGGCGTTACGGTCTGTCTCAAGCAGATACGCGGCTATGATACGCAGGAGCACCTGCGCGCCATTCAGGAGCTTGCGGAAAAGGAAAAGTGCAACGCCCTGTGCCTTTCCACCATCGACACGCCGGAGATTCGCGCCTATGTCAACCGCATGTGCGCGCAGGACGTCCCCGTCGTGACGTTTAATACCGATCTTACGGATACCAAACGCATCTGCTATGTGGGCACCAATTATTTTAACGGCGGCAGCACGGCGGCGGGGCTCCTGGCCTCCGTCGTCAAGGAAGAAAAGCAGCGTATACTGGTGTTTACGGGCTCCCTTCGCATGAAGGGGCATAACGAGAGGCTGCAGGGCTTTACCCAGACGCTGGGGGATCGCCATGTGGAATATGAGATCATGGATATCTTTGAAACGCAGGATTCCGACGACGTCGCCTACGCAAAGGCCATGCTGGCGCTTTCCCGCCATGATAACATCAACTGCATCTATATGGTGGCGGCGGGCGCTGCGGGCGTGTGCCGCGCCGTGGAGGAGCGGGGGCTTTCCGGCGCGGATATCGTGATGATCGCCAACGACGCCGTGCCCTCCACCAGGGAATATCTAAGAAAAGGCATCATTCGCTTCACCATCTGTCAGGAGCCTGTTCTGCAGGGCTACAGAGCCGTGCTGCGGGTATTTGACTATATCATGGGCGACGCGGCGGGCGCGCAGCAGGACTGGCTGACCAACACCGTCATCAAGGTTAAAGAGAATCTCGATGCAGAATATTAGAAAATTGATATTGACAAATGCGAACACGCGCGATATATTAACGTCATAAACGTGCTCGTGCACGGCAATGACACAAACAAATAAAAGACTGCGGATTTGACCGCGACCACATGAAAAAACATACCTACGGCACATTTTGCAAGCGAATTAAAGAGGAATTACCCACAAAGAGCAACGAAATTGAACGATGAACGCCGGGTCGGCAAGGAAAAAGGGCGAGGGTGCCCCTAAAGCATGCAAAAAACCGTGCTCGTGCACGGAAGGAATTTGCGCAGTGCTGCGCAAAAATAAACTCTTTCTATAGGAGGAATACCCAGATGAAGAAAATCATAGCGATGTTGCTGGTCATGCTGATGGCCGTTTCGGCCGTAGCTTGCGCCGCCCCCGCTGCCGCGCCGGCTCCCGCTCCGGCTCCCGCCGCAGAGGCTCCCGCTGCTGAAGCGCCCGCCGCGAACGACACGCTGGTCGGCGTTGCGATGCCCACCCAAAGCCTGCAGCGCTGGAATCAGGATGGTTCCAACATGAAGGCGCAGCTGGAAGCCAAGGGCTATCAGGTCGATCTGCAGTACGCTGAGAATGACAATGCTACCCAGATCTCCCAGATCGAAAACATGATTCTCAAGGGCTGCAAGGTTCTCGTTATCGCCTCCATCGACGGTTCCACCCTTAGCAACGTCCTGCAGACCGCTGCGGACAACGGCGTGAAGGTTATCGCCTATGACCGTCTGATCATGGACACCCAGAATGTTGACTATTATGCCACTTTTGACAACTACATGGTCGGCACCATCCAGGGCAACTACATCGTAGACGCGCTTGATCTTGCCAACACCGACAAGACCTTCAACTTTGAAGTATTCGGCGGCAGCCCCGACGATAACAACGCCTACTTCTTCTACAATGGCGCCATGGACGTTCTGACCCCCTACGTTGAGAGCGGCAAGCTCATCAACAACAGCGGCAAGATCGGCATGGATGTTGTCGGTATCCTCGGCTGGGGCAGCGCGGACGCGCAGGCTGAGATGGACAACCGTCTCTCCGCTTACTACACCGACAAGAACGTGGACGTCGTCCTTTCCCCGAACGATTCTCTGGCCTTCGGTATCGTTTCCTCCTTGGAAGCGCAGGGCTACGGCACGGCTGACAAGCCCTTCCCCGTCATCACCGGTCAGGATTGCGACATGGCAAACGTCAAGAACATGATCGCCGGCAAGCAGTCCATGTCCGTGTTCAAGGACACCCGTACGCTGGCTGAGAAGGTCGTCGGCATGGTGGACGCCATCATGCAGGGTACCGAGCCTGAGGTCAACGACACCGAGACCTACAACAACAACGTGAAGAACGTTCCCACCTACCTCTGCGAGCCCGTATTCGCGGACGTCAACAACTACAAGGCGCTGCTGATCGACAGCGGTTACTACACCGAGGCCGACTTGGCGTAACGCATAGGAACGACGGCTTGAGCCACCGGGCCTGTCCGGCAGGCTCAAGCCCCTTTTTTTCTCATTGCGGCAAT
>JAUNJX010000008.1 GCA_030533005.1 Clostridia bacterium
CTTTCCGTTGCGGCGCGAAGCAAACTCCTCTATAATACTGCTATGGGGGTGAATGATCATGGCGCTTTCCGACACGCTTTCGACCCTTCGCAAAGAGAAGGGGCTTTCTCAGACGCAGGTCGCCGCGTTTTTGTGTGAAAACGGCTCTCCGCTCACGCAAAAAGGCATTTCCAAGTGGGAGTGCGGCGATACCACGCCCAACGCGGAGCAATTTTTACTTTTGTGCGATCTGTACGAGGTGCGCGACGTGCTCTCGGTATTTCTTCATAAGCCAAGCGACGAAGCAAGGCTCAACGCGCTGGGGCAAAGCCGCGCGGCGGAATATCGGGCGCTGCTGCTTGCAAACGAAGCGTTTTGCCGCCAGATCGAACCGACGCTGCCCCTATATGACATGGATACGGCATATGCCGCCGCGGCGCTTGCCAAAGGCGCGGCCGGCGAGCTTGTTTCCGCAGCCAGCGCACCGGAGGGCGCAACGCAGGTCTTGCGCATACGGGGCGAGAGCATGACGCCGTTGTTTGAGGATGGGCAGCTCGTGTACCTGCAGGCATGCGAAACCCTTTCCATGGGCGATTTTGGCGTGTTCTATCTCAACGGCAGGCTGTGCTGCAAGCTGTATATGGCGGCGGCTGGCACGGAGCTTGTGTCCGTCAACGAAAAATTCCCGCCCATCCGCATACAGGAAAACGACGATTTCCATATCGTCGGAAAAGTCATATTATAAACATTTCGGCCAAGGTCGCATGACCTTGGCCGATTTTTTGTTTACTTCGCCGTGTTCTCTTTTATGTAGCCGGCAAACCATCCCGCCGAATCCTTGGGGATGCGGCGAAGGTTGGGGTAATCCATATACACAAGGCCAAAGCGATCCTCGTACCCCGCGTTCCATTCAAAGTTCTCCGTCAGGCTCCAATGAAAATAACCGCGCACGTCCGCGCCGTCCGCCATGGCACGCTGCAGCTCCGTCAGGTAGCGCGTCAAAAAGTCGATGCGGTCAAGGTCGTGCACACAGCCGTCCAGATAGATGCGGTCGTTGCAGCCCTGCCCGTTTTCCGTAATATAGATGGGCAGCTTGTAGCGCGCATAGAGATTCGCTATGCCGTGGTGCATGACCTCGGGCGTGACAGGCCACTTGAGGGAGGTGCGGGGGAACCCCTCATAGCGGCGCACATACCGCCCTTCTTCGTCCACGGCGTTGCCGTTATAGATGTTGACGCCCAATAGATCGACGGGCGTGCGGATGATCTCCATATCCGCCGCGGGAGCCTGCCGCGCAAACGCCGCAAGCACCTCGGGCGCGTCGGACGGGTAGCGTCCGAACACCACAGGGTCAAGAAACCACGCGTGGGAAAACGCCCAGTTGTCAGCATCCAGCGAAAAGGTCTCCGCCTGCGCCGCCGCACGCCCCGCTGCCGTATCCGTTTGGGGATAGCACAGCTTGCCCGTGGAGGCAAGACCTATGGAAACGGCGCCCTTGCTGTTTGCCCGTATGGCCTTGACAGCCATGCCGTGCGCGAGCAGCAGGTTGTGCGCGCTAAGGGCGCACTGCATCGTATCGTATTGCTTTCCCGGCGCGTGCACGCCCGTTTGGTAGCCCAAGCACACGACGCACTGCGGCTCGTTGATGGTAAAATAGTGCTTGACGCGCCCGTCAAAATGCTTGGCGATCACGCCTGCGTACACGGCAAACGCCTCCGCCGTCTCCCGTTGCAGCCAGCCGCCCTTTTGTTCGAGCGCGAGCGGCAAATCCCAGTGGAACAGCGTCATGTAGGGCGTGATGCCGTTTTGCAGCAGCGCGTCCACCAAAGCGTCGTAATAGGCAAGTCCCTTTTCGTTGCGTGCACCCGTCCCGTCGGGGAACACGCGGGGCCAGCTCACGGAAAAACGGTATGCATCCAAGCCCATGGCTTTAAGAAGCGCCACATCCTCCCCTATTCTATGATAGGAATCGCAGGCGACGTCGCCCGTGTCGTCGTTTTTAATGTGTCCGGGCGCATGGGTGAACGCGTCCCATATGGACAGCCCCTTGCCGTCCTCATTCCACCCGCCCTCGATCTGGTAGGAAGCGCTCGCTGCGCCCCATAAAAAGCCTTTTGGAAACATGATTGCCCTCCTGCGCCGTAAATTATATGGTCAGCAGCCGCTCAAACAGCCGCACGCCCTCTAAAAGAATGCTTTCGTCAAAGTCAAAGGTGTCCGCGTGCAGCGGCGTCGTACGCCCCGTGCCCAGCATAAAGAACACCCCCGGCACGCGCTTTTGATAGAAGGAAAAGTCCTCCCCCGCAAGCGAGGGCGCGTCGATGGGTCTGGGCGCGTCCGCCCCCAGATGCTCCGTCACGCGGGCGAAAAGCGCCTCGTCATTCCGCACGGGCGGGTAGCCCTCGGAAAGCGAAAGGGAGAAACGGCACCCGGTCTCCCGCTCCACCCCGTCTGCGATCTGCCGCAGGCGCGCGAACAAAAAGGCGTGCGTCTCCTCCGCATAGCTTCGCAGGGTGCCGCTTAGCACGGTATGCGCGCTCAGCGCGTTTTGCACCGTGCCGCTTTGCATGCAGCCAAAGCACAGCACCCGCTTTTCTTCTTCGGGCAGCGCGGTCTTTACCATGTCGTAGGCGCGGCACAGCCACAGCGCCCCCGCGTACAGCGCGTCCGCCCCCTCCTCCGCGCGGGAGACATGGGCGCTTTTGCCCTCTATCTCCACATCTACGATACCGGTCTTGGCCATCATGGGGCCGGGGCTTGCGCGCAGCGCGCCCGCAGGTATATCGGGAAAGACATGGATCGCAAAGATCGCCTTCACGCGATATCTTTCCAGCAGCCCCGTTTGGCAGATATCCCGCGCGCCGCCCGTCGTTTCCTCCGCGGGCTGAAAGATCAGAAGCACGTTGTTGGGTAAGTCCTTTTGCGCGTCCACGCGCTCCGCAAGGCAAAGGAGCATACTCATGTGCCCGTCGTGGCCGCAGGCGTGCATGCGCCCCGCGTGCGCGGACGCATACGCCGCCCCCGTTTTTTCCTCCACGGGCAGCGCGTCCATGTCGGCGCGAAAGGCCACCGTTTGCG
Source organism: Clostridia bacterium (assembly GCA_030533005.1). Lineage (GTDB taxonomy): Bacteria > Bacillota > Clostridia > Christensenellales > CAG-138 > JAQVRG01. The sequence goes on from JAUNJX010000008.1 coordinate 3,058, forward strand.
CCTGTCCCCGGTCAAAATACGCGCATACAGCGCCCGGTATGGGCGAAAACACCTCGCAGGCAAGGGGAGCAAGCACGCGCCTGACATAGGCGACGGTTTCATCCAGCGCAAAGCCGATCTCGGGTATGCGGTGCAGGTCGCGGCGATACTTCATAAGCTTTTGGAGCATAAACGCCTCCGATTTTTCCATATAAGAGAATACCTTGATTGTACGATGCTTTGCTCCTTTTCGCAACAATTCTCTTGACAAAGGCGGCGGCATATGATAGGTTAGGCGCAAGATAGAGGCGCGGAAAAGACAACGCCCGCAGGAGCCGACAGGCTATGAGCGCAGGCCGCAGCGATTCCGCCGAATTCTTCCGGCAGGTATGCCGGGGGAATGGGGTTTGGGAGAATATCTCAAACACTGTCTGCAAGTTTTTGCAGGAGCGCTGTCTGACTTTACCGTAATGAATGAGTTTTCCCTGCCAAAACGCAGGACGTCTGCATCAAACGCAGGCAGCTTTCATTGGGTTATACAAGTCGGAGGCGATATGCTTACCGGCTTTTATTTTATCAATTTATCAAACAGGGAGGCAGCATGGGCATCGTACAGAAATATGGCGGCAGCAGCGTCGCCACCATGGAAAAGATCAAGGCCGTCGCCGCGTGCGTGGCGGCGCGCCGCAAAGAGGGGCAGGACATGGTCGTGGTGGCAAGCGCCATGGGCAAGACCACGAATGCACTGATCGCGCTTGCCAAGGAAACGGGCGGCGCTGACAATGCGCGCGAGCTTGACGCCTTGATGGCAACGGGCGAACAGACCACCGTCTCGCTTCTTGCCATGGCCTTGGAGGGGATGGGCGTGCCCGCCGTATCCCTCACGGGCGGGCAGTGCGGGTTTTTGACCAACGACAACCATTCCCGCGCCAAGATCGTGGACATCAAGGACGATGTGCTCAAAGCGCACATCGCGCAGGGCAAGGTCGTGGTGGTGGCAGGCTTTCAGGGCATCGATGCGCGGGGCGACATCACGACGCTTGGACGCGGCGGATCGGACACGACGGCTGTGGCGCTGGCCGCAAAGCTCGGCTGGGATTGTGAGATCTACACGGATGTGGAGAGCATCTTCACCGTGGATCCGCGAAAATGTCCCGGCGCCAAGCGGCTGCACCGCATCACCTATGACGAAATGATGGAAATGGCCTCCCTGGGCGCGGGCGTGTTGGAAACGCGCTGCGTGGAGATCGCAAAGAAATACGGGGTAAGGCTGTACCTTGGCAAATCCCTCGAAACGGACAAAAGGAAAGGAACCTACATCATGGAAAACAACGAAACCTTTGAATCCATGCCCATTACCGGCATCAGCCTCAAGGAAAACTGCGCCATGCTCACCATCACCGGCGCGCCCGGCGACGGGCGGTGCGTGGACGATGTGTTCGCGCTTGTGGCGGAGCTGGACGTAAACGTTGACATGATCTCCCAGCAAATCCTGTCCGACGGCGGGATCGCGCTTTCCTTCAGCTGTTCCTTGGAGGACGCGGCGCTCTTGGAGCGCAACTGCGCCGAGCGCACACTTCCCTACACGCTCAACGTCCAGCAGCCGCTTGGCAAGATATCGCTGGTGGGCGTGGGCATGATCACGCACAGCGGCATTGCAAGCCGCGCGTTTTCCGTGCTGTATCAGAACAACATACGCTATTACCAGATCACCACGTCGGAAATCTCCATCTCCATCACCGTGGACGCGGAGAGCTTGGAGAAGGCGGCTGATCTGCTTGCCCGGGCATTCGACCTTTGCCAAGGCGACTGACGCGCCCGGTGTCTCCCCCCCCACCCTAACGACCATCAAAGAAAGGCGGAAATCAAAATGTTGCAGCTTCAAGGTTCCATCGTTGCCCTCATCACCCCCTTCAACCCTGACGGAAGCGTCAATTTCACCCAGCTTGCGGAGCTGGTGGAGTTCCACATCCAGAACCATACCGACGGCGTGGTGGTGCTTGGCACCACGGGCGAATCCGCGACCATGACGGACGAGGAGGACGACCGCGTTTGCCAGTTCGTCATCGACAAGGTCAATAAGCGCATCCCGGTCATCGCGGGCAGCGGCTCCAACTGCACCCGCTCGATGCTGGATAAAAGCCTGCGCTTCCAAGCTATGGGCGCGGACGGGCTGCTCGTGATCTCCCCTTATTACAACAAGGCCAACGAGGAGGGCATGTATCGCCACTTCGCCACGGTCGCGGACGCTGTGAACATCCCCTGCATCCTCTATAACGTGCCGGGCCGCACGGGCTGCTCCATCTCCGAAAACGTGGTCAAGCGCCTCTGCACCCACGAAAACGTGGGCGGCATCAAGGAAGCGTCCGGCAACCTTGGCTATGCCGCACAGATCGCCCGGTATGTAAGCGAGGATTTTCGCATGTACAGCGGCAACGACGACGTGATCGTACCCATGATGTCGCTGGGCGGCAGCGGCGTGATTTCGGTATTTGCAAACGCCTTCCCCCAACAGGCGCACGACATCGTGGCGGATTTCCTTGCGGGCGACCTGCAAAAATCCCTCGCCACGCAGCTCAAGTACCTCGAGGTCATCAACGACCTGTTCATCGAGGTCAACCCCATCCCCATCAAGGCTGCCATGAACATGATGGGCTTAGGCGCGGGCGCGCTGCGGCTTCCCTTGTATGAGATGAGCGAGGGTGCGCGCGCGAAGCTGGAAAGCGCGCTGCGCAGGGTAAACGCGCTATGAGGATCATGCTGATCGGCTATGGCCGCATGGGGCATATGATCGAAACGCTTGCTAAAAATGCCGGGCACAGCATAGAGAAGATCATCGATATCGAAAACGTGGGCGAGCTTTCCACGCTAGACAAGATTGCCGACGTAGCCTTGGATTTTTCCTCCCCGGCGGTGCTGCCGTTGCTTTCGGACTGCGTCCGGCGCACCGGGCTGCCCGTCGTCAGCGGCGTTACGGGCTGCACAAAGGAGGATCTCGCTTTGTTCAACAGCCTTGGCGATTTTGCGCCCGTGCTGCACAGCGCGAATTATTCCGTGGGCGTCGCCGTGTTCAAGCGCATGCTTCGGGACATTTCGCCCACACTGCTTGGCGCGTTTGACGTGGAGATCACGGAAGCGCACCACAACCAAAAGGCCGACGCGCCCAGCGGCACGGCGAAGCTTTTGTATGAGGCCATCGATCCCGCGCACGCCTATACGCCCGTATATGGCCGCGAGGGCATGTGCGGCAAGCGGGACGCGCACGAGATCGGCATCCACGCGCTGCGCGGCGGCACGGTGGCGGGCACGCATACCGTATCCTTCTTCGGGCAGGATGAGGAGCTTTCCATCACGCACCGGGCGAACAGCCGCGCGATCTTCGCAAACGGCGCGCTCGCCGCGGCGCAATCCCTCATCGGCCGCAAAAACGGCGCGTACACGCTGGATCAAATACTGTTTGGAGAATAAAGAAGCATGATGAACGCACAAGAGATCATCCGCTACATCAGCGAAGCGGAGAAAAAAACACCGGTCAAGCTCTACATTAAGGAAAAGCGCCCCATCGATTACGGCGACGCGCAGGTATTCGGCGCAGGCGACAAGATCGTGTTTGGCGAATGGAAGGCATTAGCCCCCATACTCGAACAAAACCGCGACGCCATTGCCGATATCGTCATCGAAAACGACCGCCGCAATTCCGCTATCCCCTTGCTTGACATGAAGGATATCCCCGCGCGCATAGAGCCGGGCGCCATCCTCCGCGAGCAGGTGCAGATCGGCAAGGGCGCCGTCATCATGATGGGCGCCGTCATCAACATCGGCGCGGTGATCGGCGAAAACACCATGATCGACATGGGCGCGATACTCGGCGGCAGAGCCACCGTGGGCGCAAACTGCCACATCGGCGCGGGCGCGGTGCTCGCGGGCGTGATCGAGCCGGCCAGCGCCACCCCCGTGATCGTGGAGGACAATGTGCTTGTGGGCGCGAACGCCGTGGTGATCGAGGGCGTGCGCATCGGCGCGAACGCCGTGGTGGCCGCAGGAGCCGTGGTGCTTTCCGACGTGCCGCCCAACACGGTGGTGGCGGGAACGCCCGCCCGCGTCATCAAGCAAAAGGACGAAAAGACCAGCGCCAAGACCGCGCTGGAAGAAGCGCTTAGAGCATTATAAAGGCTTTTACAGCAAACTGCACGAATCCCCCACGGCAAACGCCGTGGGGGATTCGTTTATCATCGCAGTATCACATAGGTTTATTTTTTCTTCGCGGCCTTGCGCTGAATGAGCTTGACCAGCTCCACGATGGGAATGATGCAAAACGCCAGCGCCATAGCGACCATGTATTCGCTGAGGCTGATCATCTCAAAGCCAAACGCGTTTGCAAGGAAGGGCACATACAGCACCGTCGTGGTCAAAAGCAGGCTAAGGAGCGCCGCGCCCCACAGGAACTTATTCTGCGTTTTGATGGTGAACAGGCTGCCCCGCTGGGAGCGCATGCTGAAGCTATGGAATATCTCCGCCATGCTCATGGTCAAAAACGCCATGGTCATGCCGTCGGCGCTGTTGGTGATCTCCCACACGCCCGCTTCCATAAAGTGGCCGATAAAATAGGCGGCGAGCGTCAGGATGGTGATGAGCATGCCCTGATAGGCCACGTCAAAGCCTACGCCGCCCGCGAACACGCCGTCATGCGGGTCGCGCGGCGCGCGCTGCATAAGATCCGCCTCGGCGGATTCGCCGCCCAGCGCGAGCGCCGGGAAGCAGTCGGTAATGAGGTTGATCCACAATAGATGCACGGGCTTCAATATGGTAAAGCCCAAGAGCGTCGCCGTGAAGATGCTCAGCACCTCGCTCATGTTGGAGGAGAGCAGGAACTGGATGGCCTTGCGGATGTTGTCGTAAATGCGTCGGCCTTCCTCCACAGCGCCCACGATGGTGGCAAAGTTATCGTCGGAGAGCACCATGTCCGCCACGTTCTTGGTGACGTCCGTGCCCGTAATACCCATGCCCACGCCGATATCGGCGTTCTTGATGGAGGGCGCGTCGTTCACGCCGTCGCCGGTCATGGCGGTGACACAGCCAAGCTTGCGCCAGGCGTTTACGATACGCACCTTATGCTCGGGCTGCACGCGGGCGTATACGCCGAACTTCTCCACGTCATGCTCAAAATCCGCGTCGCTGATCTCATCGAGCATGGCGCCCGTGATAGCCTGCGAGGGATCGCTGATGATGCCAAGCTCCATGGCGATGGCAATGGCGGTATCGCGGTGATCGCCCGTGATCATGATGGGGCGGATGCCCGCCTTGCGGCATTCCTCGATGGCGTCCTTCACCTCGGGACGGACGGGATCGATCATGCCCGTAAGGCCGATGAAGGTCAGCTCCGTCTCCAATGCCTTGGGGGAAAGGTCGCCGGGCAGCGCGTCATAGCGGCGCATGGCCGCGCACAGCACGCGAAGCGCCTTGCCCGCAAGGGCTTTGTTCTGTGCAAGCACCTCATCGCGCATTTCCTGCGTCATGGGTACGGCCTCGCCGTCCTTGAGGAAATAAGCGCAGCGGCGCAGCACCTCGTCGGGCGCGCCCTTGGTATACTGGATGATACCCTGCGGCGTTTCATGCAGCGTGCTCATCATCTTGCGCATGCTGTCAAACGGCGCTTCCGCCACGCGGGGCGTTTTGGCGGAAAGCTCCGGCTTTAAAAACCCGTTGGCAGTCGCAAAATTGACAAGCGCGCACTCCGTAGGCTCGCCAATCGCCGCACCGTTTTCGTCGGGCTCCGCGTCGCAGCAAAGGGTCATGGCCGTGGCGATCTGCTCCAGATTTTTCTCCGGCCAATGCGCCACAACGGTCATTTTATTTTGGGTAAGCGTGCCGGTCTTGTCGCTGCAGATGATCTGCGCGCAGCCCAGCGTTTCCACCGCCGTCAAGCGCCGTATGATGGCGTTGCGCTTGGACATGTTGGTAACGCCCATGGACAGCACGATGGTGACGACCGCCACCAAGCCCTCGGGAATCGCTGCCACGGCAAGGCTGACGGCCACCATGAAGGTGTCAAGCATGGTTTCGCCGCTAAAGCTCCCCGCGCGGATCAGGTTCAATGCAAATATGAATACGCAGATGCCCAGCACCAGCCAAGTAAGTACCTTACTTAGCTGCGCCAGCTTGATCTGCAGCGGCGTCTGCCCTTCCTCAGCCTGGGACAGGGCGTCCGCGATCTTGCCCATCTCGGTCTCGCCGCCGGTAGCGACCACCACGGCCTTGCCGCGGCCGTACACGACCTCGCTGCCCATATAGACCATGTTCTTGCGGTCGCCCAACGGCACGTTTTCGCCGCCCAAAGCATCGATGAACTTCTCAACAGGCACGCTCTCGCCCGTCAGCGCCGCTTCCTCGATCTGCAGGCTGTGGCTTTCCATCAAACGCGCGTCCGCGGGAACCGCGTCGCCCGCCTCCAGCAGCACCACGTCGCCGGGCACGAGCTCCTCGCTCTTGATGCGGTGCACATGCCCGTCCCGCAATACCTGACAGGTCGCGGCGGACATCTGCTGCAACGCCTCGATGGCCTTTTCGGCCTTATTCTCCTGATATACGCCCAATACGGCGTTGACGATGACGACGATCATGATGATGATGACGTCCGCAAAGCTTTCGCCTGCATAAACGGCGGTAACGCCGCTGATAAGAGCAGCCGCGATCAAGATCAGGATCATGGGATCCTTCATCTGGTCAAAAAAGCGCTTGATAAGCGACGCTTTGGGCGCTTCCTTGAGCTTGTTGGGGCCGTAGGTCTTTGCGCGTTCCTCCGCCTGCTGGCTGGTCAAGCCATTGCTGTCCGCTTCCAGATGCCGCAGCACAGCGCCGACGGTCTCCAGATAATGCTTCATTCCACAAGATTCCTTTCGTTTTTTAACGGTTTCTTAACGCCAAAACGCCCGCAAACGGGGCGTGGCGTCTTGGTTTTTGCGTACTGAATATCATATTATAATTCCTGTAAAGGCGCAAGATATTGTTTTCTCTTTTTTTCCATTTCGGCGGCGTAAACCGCGTCCTTGCCCTTGTGCAGCTCCCTAAGATACGCGTGATGGTTGTCCATGATCCGCGCATCGTCACGACCCAGCAGGAACACGGCGATGCTGGAGCACTGATCCGCCGCGCGCCCGATGTTGGTCAGCGCCTCGATGAAGATCAGACCCGCGCCCACGGTGCAGGTGCCTGTTTTCAGGCGCTGCACATGCCCGTCCTTGAGCATGGCCACCAGATCGTCTATGACCTCCTCCAAGGGTTCTACGCGCTGCGCAAGGGCAAAATCGCCTTCACGAAACGCCTGCACGGTCGTGCTGATGATCTCCTGCACCGCCGATTGGATGATTTCCAGCTCCTTTTGCGCCTGTTCGGAGAAGGTGACGCCCTCCCGCTGCTTGCGCTCCGCCAAATGGTTCAGATTATTGGCATAATCGCCGATGCGCTCAAAATCCGTCACGGCCTGCAAAAGCAGATTGAGTTGCCGGTTGTCCTCGGAGGATTCGATCAGGCGGGAAAGCTTGATCAGATAGTTTTCCGCCGCGTCCGTAAACGCGTCGATGCGATCCTCATAGGTGTCCACCTTGTCGCTTCGGGAAGGCTCGTACGCCTGCAGCTGCTTGAAGGCACGGCTCATGTTCTTCTCCACCAGCTCGCTCATGCGGGCGATGCCGTTGGTCGCCTGCGAAAGCGCGATGGCGGGGGATATAAACAGCTTCTCGTCCAGCACCACAAGCTCGGAAAGCTCCTTCTTTTCGGCTGCCTCCTCGGGATCCTCGCGTATGATCTTTTTAGAAAGCAGCACCAAATAATTGATGAAGGGCAGCAGTACGATCGCCGTGATGAGATTAAAGAGCGTTTGGAAATTTGCGATATCGCCGCTGTCCACGATCTTCGTCCAAAGGGCGGACATAGCGCCCATTTCGCGCAGCAGCGTCATGCCGATCATAAAAAGAATCGTGCCGATCGTATTGAATACGATATGCACGACGCCCGTACGCTTTGCATCCTTGGAGGTGCCGATGGAGCAGACCATGGCCGTGGTGACGCAGGTGCCCAGATTGATACCCATGATGACGGGATAGATGAGGCTAAAGGACATCACGCCGGTGCTGGAGAGCGCCTGGAGCATACCCACCATGGCCGAGGAGCTCTGCACGATCACGGTCAAAACAAGACCCGCCGCGATACCCAAGACGGGAACGTTCGTCGCCTCCTGCAAGATGCGAAGAAAGGCGTCTGATTCCGCCAGCGGCTGCACAGCGGCAGTCATGCCCAAAAGACCCATGAACAACACGCCAAAGCCCATGAGGATCTGCCCTGTGCCCTTGGTATTCCCCTTTTTGACGAACATGATGAGGATGATGCCGGCGATCATGGCAAGGGGGGCAAGCGTTGAGGGCTTAAAGAGCTCCAGCATCATGTTGCCGGAGGATTCCAAATCCATCAGCCGGATGATCTGTGCGGTAACGGTGGTGCCGATATTTGCGCCCAGCACGATGCTTGCCGCCTGCTTGAGATTCAAAATGCCCGCCCCGATCAAGCCCACCGTCAAAACGATGGTCGCCGTGGAGCTTTGGATCACCGCCGTAACCAACGTACCCGTGAGCACGCCCCAAAAGGCGTTATGCGTAAGCTTTTCCAATACGCGCTTGAGGGTATCGCCGGAATTGTTCTTTAATCCGTCCCCCATGATCTCCATGCCATAAAGAAACATGGCAAGGCAACCCAGCAATGATATGATCGCAAAAATGTCCATTCCTTTTCCCTTTCGGTCGCTTCCGGCCAAACACTCCAAATTTCTACATCTATATCTTACCGGCTGCGCGGCTTCTTTGCAATAAAAAAATGCGCGCCGCATCCCAAGACGCAAGCGCGCGGTTTTCCTATCGTGCCGTGCTTATCCCGCAAAGTAGAACTGATACAGCGGAACCATCTCGTAGATCACGCCGTCATAGGCGCGCATCTGATACACCATGGGATCATAGTCGATCATGGTGGCGTAGTTTTCCTTAAACCATGCAAAGGCGGCCTCCGTATCCGCAAAATCCGGCTCTTTCCCGCCCGTGATCAGCGCATAGATGGTGTTCCAGTCCACCACGTCCGTGGAGAAAAGACGCAGCGTCTCATCCGGCTGCGTGTCCGCAACGATCGCGGGCACATAGACCTCGCCGTCCGCCTCATCCTGCTTCCAATACAGCTGTACATGATGGATATCCAGCATCATCGCCTCACCCTCGCCCGTCACGCCCGTGACCTGAGACAGCACATTGCTCGCATCCATGCCGCCGTTGACGCTCATGGGGAACAGGGGGTCTGCGATCCCATCGATCTGCGCGTTCTTGCCGAGGTCAAAGGCATAGGTGGAAAGCAAGGGCGCTTCGGGCGCGGCTTCGTTGACAAACGCCAGAAATACCGTATAGCCCTGATCCGCCAGCGGCACCACGCGCATGATCCTGCTCTGTGCGTCGCCGCCGTCGGAAAGCTGTACCTCATAGGCGTCAAGCTTCTTATCATAGCTGATGTTTTTCATATCCTCGGGCAGCGCCGGCAGCTCGCTGTAGGACGCAAAGCACGCGCTCGCCAATTCCTGCATAAGCTTGGCGGGTATCACCGCCACGCCGTCCTGCGCATAATCGATCAGGTCGCTTTGAAGCTCGTTGCCCGCGCAAAGATAGTAGAGCACATTCCACACAAACGCCGCGTCCTCCGCGTCGTAATGACCCGCCTCGGAATCCCGAAGCGCCCGGACGCCCGCATCCATGACCGGCAGCATGGCCTGCGCCATGGCGTTTGCGTTCTCGTCCACCTGCTGTTCGGACACAGGCGCCAATTCCGCCTCGGGCGCTAACGTCTCCACGGGCGCGGAGGGCGCGGCAGTCTGGGCGGGGGGCTGCGTCGCCTCAGGCGCCGCAGCGGGCGCCGCGGCGTTGTTCCCGCCGCCATAGGCGCTGAAATAATACAGCGCGGCGGCAAGCAGCGCGATCACGATCACCAATACGATCAATACTTTCTTCGTTTTCATTGCCTGTGCGTTTTCTCCTTATCCTTTGATCTCTTTCAATTCATATACGTCCGTGCGGCGCGCCGAAAGCAGCGGAAGCTGCGCGCGGATGCTCTCGTTGTCACCTAAGTCCAAATCGGCGTAGAGTATGGTTTCCTTCGCGCCCGCGCGCGCCACGACCGTGCCCCACGGGGAACAGACGATGGAATTGCCATAGGCCACATACTCGCCCTTTTCGTCCCGCGCGGGGGAACAGCCCAGCGTGAAAAGCTGATTGTCCACGGCGCGCTGCCGGAACATCAGCTCCCAGTGCGCAGGTCCCGTCGTCATATTGAAGGCGGCGGGCACGAGGATCGCCTGCGCGCCGCGCAGCGTCATGCAGCGGGAAAGCTCGGGAAATCGCATATCAAAGCACACGCATATACCGAAGCGTCCAAGGGAACAATCGAACACCGTTACCTCGTCCCCCGCTGTAAAGGTCTTGGATTCCTTGAAGGATTGGCCGCCCGCCACATCGATATCGAACAGGTGCATCTTGCGGTGCCGCGCAAGCTGCGCGCCCGTTTCGTCAAAGGCAAAGGCCGTGTTGTAGATCTTATCTCCCCGCCGTTCCGGAAAGCTGCCCGCGACGAGCACCACGCCGTTATCTGCCGCAGCCTGCTGCATGGCCGTATAGATAGAACCGCCGACCGGCTCCGCATAGGCTGCAAAGCAGCGGTTGGTATAGGGACAGCAGAACATCTCGGGCAGCATGACAAGCTGCGCGCCGTTTTTCGCCGCCTCCGCGATGCGCGCCGCCGCGTTTTGCACATCCCTTTCCTTGTCGCCGCTGACAAGGCACTGTATCAGCGCCGCCCTCATAGCCTTGCGCTCTTTTCTATGGCCGCCGCCACCGCCTGCTGCACAAGCCCCTCAAATCCGCCCAGCTGCAGCGCGTACACGCCCTCGATGGTGCTGCCGCCGGGAGAGCACACCTTGTCCGCAAGCGCCTGCGGATGCTCGGCGCTTTGGAGCACCATTTTCGCGCTGCCCAAAACGGCGCTGGCCGCCGCCTCCAAGGATGCTTTTCTCGAAAGCCCCGCGCGCACGCCCGCCTTGGCAAGCGCGTCTATATACATGAAGGTATACGCGGGCGAGCAGCCCGCGACGGAGCCGAAAACGGAAAAAAGCTGCTCCGCCACATCCGCGACAGACCCGATGGAGGCAAAAAGCACCCGCACCTGCGTCACATCCGCGTCCGAAGCGTAAGCGTTTGCGCAGATGCAGCTTGTGGAGGCGCCGACCACGGCGTTGATGTTGGGCATCACGCGGATAACGGGCACTTGCCCCAGCGCTTCCTCATAATACGCCATGGTCTTGCCCGCGGCGATCGTGACGATGCGCTTGCCCGCCGCATGCGGCCTTAGCTGCGGCAACACCTGCGGCAGAGCCAGAGGCATGACGGAAAGAACGAAGCAAGCGCTTTGCGTCGCCAGTTCCTCTATGCTCTTGCAGACGCGCATGCCGCATGCTTGCGAAAGCGCCTCCGCTTTTTCCATATGATGATTATAGCCCAGCACGTCCTGCGCGGCGATCGCGCCGCCGGCGATGGCGCCCCGTATGATGGCCGACGCCATGTTGCCAAGCCCGATAAAGCCATACCGCATAAGCCCTTTGCACCTCCATTGCCTATTTGAAGCTAGTATATCTTTTTTTGCCCTCGGTTGCAATAGAGAGCGGAATGACATATAATGCTTGTCATGAAAACGAGTGATTTTTACTATGATCTTCCCAAGGCGCTCATCGCGCAGTCCCCTACAGCCGTGCGAAGCGCCTCCCGTCTATTGGTATATGACAGAAGCGCCAAAAGCATACGCGACGGCGTGTTTACAGACATATTGGACTATATCAGACCCGGCGACGTGCTGGTGCGCAACACCACCCGCGTGCTGCCCGCGCGCCTCTACGGCACGCGGGAGGAAACGGGCGGCCAAATGGAGTTTCTTCTTCTCAAAAGAATCGACGATCACGTTTGGGAATGCCTTGTCAAGCCCGGCCGCCGCGCCAAGGAGGGACTTACCTTCAAGGTGAACGACGAGCTGTCCCTCACCATAGGCGAACCTACCGACGCGGGCGGGCGCAGGGTGACGCTCGCGTACGACGGCATCTTCGAGGAGATACTCGACCGCGCGGGCGAAATGCCGCTCCCTCCTTATATCACGGAGCGTACCGCGCCGCCGGAACGCTATCAGACGGTGTACGCCAAGGAGAACGGCTCCTCCGCAGCCCCCACGGCGGGATTGCATTTTACGCCGGAGCTGCTTGACGCGCTGCGCGCGCGCGGCGTCGGGATCGCGGACGTACTTTTGCATGTGGGTCTTGGCACCTTCCGCCCGGTTTCGGCGGAAAATGTGGAGGAGCATCACATGCACGCCGAATACTACGAGGTCACGCCGGAGGCCGCCGCCGCCATCAACGCCGCGCGCGCCAACGGCGGCAGGATCGTAGCCGTTGGCACCACCTCCTGCCGGACGCTGGAAAGCGTCACGGATGCATCGGGCGTGGTGCACGCAAGGAGCGGCTGGACGGACATCTTCATCACGCCGGGCTACACCTTCAAGGCCGTGGACGCGTTGATCACCAATTTCCACCTGCCCGAATCCACGCTCTTGATGCTGGTAAGCGCCCTCTCCTCGCGGGAGGAGATGTTAAGGGTCTACGCCCACGCCGTGGAAGAACGCTACCGCTTCTTTTCCTTCGGCGACGCCATGTTGATTCTATAAGGAGATCGTATGCGAAACCCTCTTTTTCCATTTGAAGTGCTGCATGTTTGCAAGCAGTCCGGCGCGCGCCTTGGAAGGCTCCATACCCCCCATGGCGTGGTCGACACCCCCTGCTATATGCCCGTAGGCACGCAGGCCACGGTTAAGGCCATGACGCCCCGCGACCTTTTGGACACGGGCGCAAACATCATACTCGCCAACACCTATCATCTATATGAACGCCCCGGCCACGCGCTGGTCAAGGAGGCGGGCGGGCTGCATGCCTTTATGCACTGGGATCGCCCCATCCTCACGGACAGCGGCGGCTTTCAGGTGTTCAGTTTAGCCGGCACCAATCACATCCACGACGACGGCGTGGATTTTCGTTCCACCATCGACGGGCGCAAGCACTATTTTACGCCCGAGCTCGTCATGGAGATCGAGCAGGCGCTGGGGCCGGATATCGCCATGGCCTTTGACGAATGCGCCCCATGGCCCTGTGACGAGACCTATGCCCGCGCGGCGATGGATCGCACACACCGCTGGGTCAAGCGCTGCATCGCCTCGCACACGCGGGAGGATCAGGCGCTTTTTGGCATCGTGCAGGGCGGCACCTACAAGAACCTGCGCATCGAAAGCGCCAAATTCCTTTCCGACCTCGACATGACGGGCTACTCCATCGGCGGCCTGTCCGTGGGCGAGCCCAAGCCCCTCATGTACGAGATGCTGGAGGAGATGATGCCCTATATGCCCGCCGACAAGCCGCGCTATCTCATGGGCGTGGGCAGCCCCGACTGTCTGGTGGAGGGCTCCATTCGCGGCATCGACATGTTCGACTGCGTTTTGCAGACCCGCATCGCCCGAAACGGCCTTGCGCTGACGAGCTATGGCAAACGAATGCTCAGAAACGCCACCTTCGAGCACGATTTTACGCCCATCGAGGAGGGCTGCGACTGCTACGCCTGCCGCAGCGGTTTTACACGCGCCTATATCCGTCATCTGGTCAAATGCAAGGAGATCCTTGCGGCACAGCTGATCACCGCCCACAACCTGCGCTTCTCGCTGCGGCTGATGGAGCAGGTGCGGCAGGCCATCGCGGAGGATCGCCTCTTGGACTTCCGCAAACAGCTTATCGAACAGGGGGCTTTTGACTGATGCAAAGCTTTCATTGTGGCAACCTCGCGCAGGAGGATATGCGGTTGCTCGCGGCGCGCCTTGCTTCGCGTTTGCGCGGGGGTGATTTTATCGCGCTAAACGGCGATCTGGGTGCTGGAAAGACCACCTTTATCCAAGGCTTATGCGCCTATTGGGGCATAGAGGATATCTGTAGCCCCACCTTTACCATCGTCAACGAGTACGACGCCGCCATCCCCTTTTTCCATTTCGACGCCTATCGTCTGGCGGATGAGGAGGAGCTATACGCCATGGGCTTTACGGATTATCTTGGCCGCAACGGCGTCATCGCCATGGAATGGAGCGATATCGTGCGGGGGGCGCTTCCGCCCGATCATTTGGAAATACGCGTCGCGGGCAGCGGCGAGGAGACGCGAAGCATCGATTTCATCGCCCACGGCGAGCGTTTTTCCACGCTGTTGGAGGAGCTGGCGCTATGCTGATGTTGGCTCTTTCCACCTCCGGCCCCATCGCCTCCGCCTGCTTGCTGCGCGATGGCGTCCTACAATCCTTTCTGCAAAACGAAGGCGGCGGCACGCACAGCGAAACCATCATGCCGCTTATTGACCGCGTGCTCACGAGCGCCGGCCTTGCGCCAAGGGATATCGACCTGTTTGCCGCGGACGTCGGCCCCGGCTCCTTCACGGGCGTACGCATCGGCGTGTGCGCCTCGAACGCCATGGCGGCAGCAAACGCTAAGCCCGTCATAGGCGTAAGCTCGCTTGCCTCCCTCGCCTATGGCCGAAAAGGACGCGCGTGCGCGCTTTTGGACGCGCGCAACGGCAACGGCTACGCGGCGCTTTTCGAGGATGGCATGTGTACGCTGCCCCCTTCCGCCGTCGTGATCGAGGATTTTCTATCCACCGTACCGGCGGGCACGCTGTTTGTGGGCGAGGGTGCAGTGCTGCACGCCACGCGCATCCAGTCGCGCATCCCCGATAGCCGTGTGGAGGAGGCGGCGCTGTTGGCCGACGCCGTAGGCAAAGCCGCGTGGGAAAGCTATCAAAACGGCATGGCGGAAAGGGAGCTGTTGCCGCTGTATCTTCGCCCTACGCAGGCGGAAAGGTTGTACAAGGAAAGATGATGGACGTTGCATTTCGGGACATGACCCGGCCGGATGTGCCCAGGGTCGCAGAGCTTGAGAAGATCTGTTTTCGCACCCCTTGGACGGAATCGGCGCTATGCGACGAGCTGCGCAACCGCCTCGCCCGCTATCAGGTGGCCGAACAGCAGGGGGATATCATCGCCTATGCGGGCATGTGGGTGTTTCTGGGCGAAGCGCACATCACCAACGTGGCCGTAGCGCCGGAATACCGCAGGCAGGGCGTAGGCCGCGCCATCATGCTTCACATGATGCGCACAGCGCTAAAGAACAAGGCGAACGCCATGACCCTGGAGGTGCGGGAAACCAACATCGCCGCCCAAACGCTCTATTTCTCGCTGGGCTTTGAAAAGGCAGGCGCGCGCAAGGGCTATTACAGCGATACGGGCGAGGCCGCGTGGATACTCTGGAACACGGATATCGCCGCCACAATTGACATGCAGCTTTCCAAATGATAGCATAAGCACAGGCGGTAATGCCGCATATCATCAAACAAATGAAGGAGAATCGCCATGAAGAAAGAGATCGTCGTCGCAAACAACGCGCCCGCAGCGCTGGGTCCCTACAGCCACGCCAACGTGGGTAACGGTTTTGTATTCGTATCCGGCCAGATCGGCATCGATCCCGCCACCGGTAAGCTTCTCGACGGTGTGGAGCCGCAGGCCGATCAGGCTTTCAAAAACCTTGCAAACATACTCGCCGCCGCGGGCTCCGACATGCAGCATGTGGTCAAGACCACGGTGTTCGTCCTGGATATGGGCGAATTCGCCAATGTCAACCGCATCTACAAGGAGCATTTCGGCAGCGATTTCCCCGCCCGCTCCTGCATTCAGGTGGGTGCGCTGCCCGGCGGCGCGCTGGTAGAGATAGAGGCTATCGCCGTCCAAGCGTAAACCCATGGCGGCGGAAGGATGTCATACCCGCCTGTTTAACCCCAGACCCCTTGTGCGCATCGCGCTGGGGTTCTGTCTCGGCATCGTTTTCGGTGAAAAAAGTAAGGGCACATGGGTCTTATGGCTTGTGTGCCTCTTTTGCGCGCTGGCTGTGCTGCTGCTTTTTCAGCGCCGGTATACGCCGCTTTCCTTTACGCTTGCCATCCTTTACGGGATGCTGCGCATTCGCCTTTCGCACCTGCTTGACCCTTCTGCCCTGCAAGCCCTGCTCGCCCCGGCAGCGGGCGCGCTCCACGCCCTGCGCGAGCGCCTGCTTTCCATCACCGACCTGCTCTTTTACGACGCTGCGCCGTTGCTGCGCGGCGTGCTCTGGGGCGACACAGCCTACATCGCGGCCGCGGACACGCAAGCGTTCCGCATCGCGGGCATCGGCCACATCCTCGCGCTTTCCGGTCTGCATGTGTCCTTTTTCGCGGGCGCGCTATCGCTGCTCATCCCGCCGGGACGACCCAGGCTGCGCTTTGCGCTGACGGGCGCCTTCCTGCTGTTCTATTGCGCCATCGCCGCCTTTCCGCCCTCGCTTGTGCGCGCGTCCGTCATGACGCTGTGCTGCCTTGGCGCAAGCGTCCTGCAAAGGCGCGGCGACCTTCCCTCCTCCATGGCGCTCGCCACGCTCATCATTTTGCTTTGCTCGCCCGCGGCGCTCTTTGAGGTGGGCTTTCAGCTCTCCTTTAGCGCGGTGCTGGGTATCGCGCTTCTGCTGCCGCCGCTTGCGCGGCTGCTCGCGCCCCTGCCTGCTGCGCTTTCGCAAGGTGTGGGCGTAAGCATCGCCGCCACCTGTGGCACGCTGCCGCTCACAGCGCTCTATTTCGGGCGCATCCCCGTCTATTCGCTGTTTGCGAACCTTCTTTTGCTTCCGCTGCTTCCCTTTTCCATGATCCCGGCCTTCCTCGCCGTGCTGTTGTATCCGCTAAGCCCGCTGCTTGCCCAAACGCCTGCCTTTATCGCCTATCACATGATGGCGCTGCTCCGTGGCGTCTCCCATTTCTTTTCCGCGCTGCCCTGCGGCCTCATCACGCTGAAAGCGCGCCCGAGCGCCTTGCTTTGCCTGCTTTTCTACGCCCTTATGGTGCTCTGCTCCGACTATGTGCTGCGCGACAGGCGCTTTAAGTGCGTGATCGCGCAGTTTCTGCTCATCCTGATGCTTTTTTGCGCCTTTTATGCTACAATAGGCGCATGAACCATACCGCTTTTTTTAAGTGCATAAAGGACGGCACGCTCCATGGCGCGTATCTGCTGCAGGGCAAGGAGGAGCGCGTTAAGGAAAGCGCCGTGCAGCGGGTGATGGAGACCGTAGAGGAAGCGGCGCGCGATCTCAACGTGCAGATATTCTCCGCGCTCGACGCGGCGTCGCTCATCGCCGCCTGTGAGACGCTGCCCTTTTTCGCTTCTCGCCGCCTGATCGTCTGCCGGGAGCTTCCCGGCAAGGAACAGTGGGAAAGGCTTTCCGCCTATCTCCCGGCCATGCCGGATACGACGCTTTTGCTCTTTGTCGTGCGCGGGGAAGCAAACGGCACGCTTGCCGCCGTAAAAGCCTTCAAGGCTGACAACGCGCTGGTTTCCTTTGATATCCTCAACGAAGCCGAGGCCGTCATATGGGTGCAGCAGCAAACAAAAAAATACGATGCGACCATCTCGCCCATGGCGGCGCGGTATCTGGTCAAGGTCGTGGGATGCGAGCTGGGGGAGCTGGGCAACGAGCTTGCTAAGGCCGCCGGCTACGCGGGCGCGGGGCAAGAAATTACCCGGAAAATCATCGATATCGCCGTCACGCGCAACATCGAATACGGCGTTTTCGCCATGATGGACTGCCTTCTTGCGGGCAAAACCGCAGACGGCCTGCGGGCATTGTCGAGCCTTTTGGAGCAGGGCAACGCCTTTTCCATCGCTTCGCTTCTGGCGGGACGCTTCAAGCAGATGCTACAGGCCAAGCTCTATATGGAAAAGGGCTTGGATAAAAAAACCGTCGTCGCCAAGCTGGGCGGCAGCGCCTATGCGGCCGGCCTTTCCTACGAGGCCGCCAAGCGTTACACAAAGGAGATGCTCATCCGCAACGTAAAGGCGTTCAGCGACGTAGGTTTTTTGCAGGTCACGGGACAGATGAAGGATCGGGATGCGCTGGAGCAGGCCGTGCTGCACTGCGCGCCGCAAAGGAGCTAGGAAAACGCAGCGCAAAAAAAGAAGCCTCGCGGCTTCTATTTTTATGGTTCTATACTGTGAACGGGGTGATTATTTCGCGGCCATTTTGGCTGCAAGCTGCGCCTTTTTACGATTCGCGGCGTTCTTATGAATAACGCCCTTGGCGGCGGCCTTGTCCACGGTGCTGACAGCATGCAGATAAGCGGCGTTGGCAGCATCGGCGTCGCCGGAGACCACGGTAGCGTCAAACTTCTTGACGATGGTCTTAAGCTGAGAAGTCACCATGCGGTTGCGCAGGTTCTTCTTGGTCGTGATGCTCACGCGCTTTAATGCGGACTTATGGTTTGCCAAATCGTTTCACCCCCTGTTTTTTACTCGAACATTGCAGATTATAACACGCTATTTCCCGGATTGCAAGGGTTTTTCCAAGATATTTTCGGAAATATATCCAGGCGTGTTTCCTTTTCCCCGTTTGCACATACTAGAAAAAAAAGAAACAGGAGATGCGTCTATGGCTCAAAGCATATACACAGACCTTGCCAGCGAAGCGCGGGAGCTGCATCCCGACCTTCCCGGCGTCAGCGAAGAAACCGTGCAAAAGGGGGATATCGGCGTGACGCGCATCCGCGTGGAGACCGCCCAAGCCGCCCAAGCCTTATCCAAGCCCATCGGCCGCTACATCACGCTGGACGTGCCCAAATTATCCGAGCGCCCCCTATCCCTGTTCGCAGAAACCAGCAAAGCTTTGGCCAAAGAGCTCCAAGCGCTGTTCGCGCCGCTTGATGAGGAGGCGACGGTGCTGCTGGTGGGCTTGGGCAACCGCACCGTAACGCCCGACGCGCTGGGCCCCCGCGCCATCGACCAAATCTATGTGACGCGGCATGTCGCCCAATACCTGCCCGACGCATTCTCCGCCCCCGTCCGCTCCGTATGCGCCATCGCCCCCGGCGTGCTGGGCGTGACGGGCTTGGAAACCATGGAGGTGGTGCGGGGCGTGGTGGCGCACGTCAAGCCCTCCCTGCTCCTTTTGATCGACGCGCTGGCATCGCGCCGCACTGCGCGCATCAGCACCACCATACAGCTTACGGACACGGGGATTCAGCCGGGCAGCGGCGTGGGCAACGCCCGCGCGGGGCTGGGGCGGGACACCTTCGGCATCCCCGTGATCGCCATAGGCGTGCCGATGGTGGTATACGCAAGCACCATCTCGCAGGATACGCTGTCCATCCTCGCCGCGGAGATGGGCTTTGCGCAAAAGGAGGATACGCTTCGCGCGTTGGCCGAAAAGGTCGCGGAGGAAAATTTCGGCCCCCTGATCGTCACGCCCAAGGATATCGACTCCATCGTAACGGACATGTCCCGCGTGGTCGCGGACGGAATCAACATGGCGCTCTTTGGCGCTTCCTACGAGCAGGTGCGCGCGCTCATCGCATAACCCGCACAGCCCTCTCATAGATATGTCTAGGGGAGGGCTTGTCATACATGATGCAAAAGCGAATACGCCCGCAGCGCGGCGTACGGGGGCGTCGGCCACGCGCACCGCTGCTGCTCATGCTGCTGTGCGCCTGCCTTCTGCTGCTTCAGGGAAGGCTGTACGGGCTTACGCCGGAGCTTTACCGGGGCGTATTGGCCGCGCAGCTTCCGTTGCTCTACAGCGTGCAAACCCCCGCGCCCTCGCCCGCGCCCGTGGTGCAGGCGGATATCGACGAGGGGGTGGGCGAAAGCTTTCGCATGGAGCTTATCCGCATCCAGCACAGGGAGCACGTCGATCTTTCTGGAGAATCGCCCCGCATCCTCATCTATCACACCCACGCGACGGAGGCCTACCGCCAGACCCCCGAATCCTCCTATGTGGAAAGCGGCGACTGGCGCACGGCGGAAGCGGACAAAAGCGTCGTGGCGGTAGGGGAACGCCTCGCCGCGCAGCTGCGCGACGTGTACGGCCTAAGCGTCATCCACGACACGACCAACCATGAGCCGCCCAAGCTTTCCACCTCCTATTCCCGGTCTGTCGAGACCATGCTGCGCTATCAAGCGCAATATCCCTCCATCACCATGTTCATCGACGTACACCGCGACGCCTACGGCTCGGAGGAGGGCAAGACGGACTATCTCATGATCGACGGCAAGGAGGTGGCGCGCGTCATGTTCGTGGTGGGCACGGGCGAGGGCGCTACGGGCGCGGGTTTTGGCGAAATGCCGGATTTTGAATCCAATTACGCCCTTGCCGCCGCCGTGAGCACGAAGCTGCAAAGCACAGACCCGCAGCTCGCGCGGGATATCCGCGTCAAAACCGGCCGCTACAATCAGCATGTAAGCGACCAGTGCCTGCTTGCGGAGATGGGGCACAACATGAACACGCTGGAACAAGCGCTCAACGCCGCCGATTATCTTGCCGCCGCCATCGCGGACGTGGCGGGCACAAAAAAGCTGCCGCAGCGGGCGAATTGGCTTCCCTAAGCCGCGCGGCATGGCCAAGGCGGCATGCGGGCTTATGGCAGCGCGGCCGTGGCGCAATTTATTTCTTGTAAACCGTGGCTCGTTTGGCTCTGTTATGGTATACTTTGTGGAAAGTTTCATCATCTTTCCGCATTGGAGGTCGTGCCATGAAGTCCCTGCCCTTTTCCAAAGACGAGCTCGCGCGCATCGCGGACGCGTTTCCCACCCCCTTTCACATCTACGACGAAAAAGCGCTTCGCGCCCGCGTGCGGGCGTTGCAGCAGGCGTTTTCGTGGAATGAAGGGTTCCGTGAATACTATGCCGTCAAGGCCTGTCCCAACCCTGTGATCCTCTCCATCCTGCGGGATGAGGGCTGCGGGCTGGACTGCTCCTCCTACACGGAGCTGATGCTGGCCGACGCCATAGACGTGCGGGGCGATGGGATCATGTTCTCCTCCAACGATACGCCCGCGGAGGAATACCGCTATGCCCGCAGCTTAGGCGCGTACATCAATCTGGACGACGTGACGCACATCGACTATTTGGCGCAAAACGGCGGCATACCCGAAACCATCTGCTGCCGCTTCAATCCCGGCGGGGACTGGTCGCTCTCCAACGCCATCATGGACGACCCCAAGGACGCAAAATACGGCTTCACCCGCGAACAGCTCTCCTTTGGCTTCAAGCGCCTGCAAACGTTGGGCGCAAAGCACTTTGGGCTTCACGCGTTTCTCGTTTCCAACGCCCTTGACCCGGATTATTATCCGGCGCTTGCCAAGCTGCTCTTTGATACAGCGCGGGAGCTGCACGAGGAAATGGGCGCGGATATCGCGTTTGTCAATCTTTCGGGCGGCGTGGGCATACCGTATCTGCCCGACGCGCCGGAGGCGGACATCGCATCTATCGGCAAGGGCGTGGAAGCCGCCTACCGTGCGGCGTTTGACGGCACAACGCTGCATCCGCGGCTCTATACCGAGCTTGGCCGCTACATCACAGGCCCCATAGGGTATCTTGTGACCCGCGTCATGCACGAAAAGCGCATCCATAAGCATTTCATCGGCGTGGACGCGTGCGCGGCCGATCTCATGCGCCCCGCCATGTACGGCGCGTACCATCACATCAGCGTCATGGGTAAGGAAAACGCCCCCTGTGACCATGTATACGACGTCACGGGCGCGCTGTGTGAAAACAATGATAAATTCGCCATCGACCGAAAGCTGCCCCGCATCGACATGGGCGACCTGCTAATCATCCACGACACGGGCGCGCACGGTCATTCCATGGGCTACAACTATAACGGCAAGCTTAGAAGCGCCGAGCTTCTGTTACAGGAGGACGGCGGCGCGCGCATGATCCGCCGCGCCGAGACCCCCGGCGATTACTTCGCCACGCTGGATATTCTGGGGCTGGAGAAGCTGAAATAGCTTTATTCCTGCTCCGCAAGCCGCGCGTTGATGTCCCTTACCGTCTCCGCCTCCGGCTTCACCTGCTTTCGATCGTAGGTCAACAGGCCGTTGCACTCGCCCTCCACATCGCTTAGCTGCGTGTAGATGGCGGCTGCAAGGCCTTTTTCTTTGGCGGGCAGTATCTCCGTTTCATAGAGCTTGGCATAGGCGGCGGTCAGCTCCGCCTTGGTTTTGCATGCCTTATAGCCGAAGGATCGCGTTTGCGGCGCATGCTCCGGCATGAGATACTTATAGCCGCCGAATTCCGAAAGCAGCACCGCGCGTCCCAGCGGATCGGGTGAAAAGGCATAGGGCTTAAAATATACATGCAGGCTTTTGACCTCGCCCACGCCCTGATCGTGCCAGCCGCTGGCGTGATCCACCGTGCGGGTATGATCCAATGACTCGACCAGCTCGAGCGCCTTCGCCGCGTCAAACTGCCCCCATCCTTCATTGAAGGGCACCCACATGGCGATGCAGGGACAGTTATAAAGAAGCTCTATCATCTCCGTCAGCTCACGGGTATATTCGCTGCGCCCCGCCGCGTCCGTGCGGCCAAAGCGCTTATAATCATCGTCCTTGACGCCGCCGCCGGTAAAAACGGGCGCCGTCACGGTAAGAAAATCGTATTTGCCGCCGCCGTTCACCGCGTCCTGCCACACCAGCATCCCGATCTGATCGCAATGATAATACCAGCGCAGCGGTTCGATCTTGATGTGCTTGCGCAGCGTATTGAAGCCCAGCCGCTTCATGCACTGTATGTCATATACCATGGCCTCGTCCGAAGGAGCCGTATACAGCCCGTCCGGCCAATAGCCCTGATCCAGTACGCCGTTATGAAAATAGGGCTTGTTATTGAGATACAGCCGTTTTACGCCCGCTTCGTCCGCCTGCACCGCGAACTTTCGCATGGCAAAATAGCTTTGCACGCAATCCTCCCCCATCTGCACCTTAAGCTCATACAGGTGCGGATGCTCCGGCGACCATGGCGTAAAGCCAAGAAGGGAAATACGCGTAGGGTCGTTGGCGCGCAGCTGCGCCACGATATCCCCCACCCGCGCCGTGCAGGGCAGCGGGGCATTTGCGCATACCGTGATCTCCACGGCGCTCTCGTCAAAGCAGGGCGTGATGCGAAGGGCTTGGATGTATTGCGCGGGCACGCTTTCCATCCACACCGTCTGCCAGATGCCGCTTTGCGGCGTATACCATATGCCGCCCTTTTTGCGCTTCTGCTTGCCGCGCGCATGAAAGGACGCGTCCGTGACGTCCTTGACCTGCACCGTCAGCGTAAAGGTCGTTTCGGGGCTTTCCTCCGCGTTGCCAAGCGCTGGCAGCTGCGCCGTGATATCCGCGCAAAAGGGAAGATAGCCGCCCGTGTGCGCGCAGACCTGCACGCCGTTGACATACACGCGCGCCTGCTGATCTACAGCGCCAAAGTGGAGAAGTATCCGCCCTCTGCAAAAGCCCGCCGGCAGCGTAACCGCGCGCTCGTACCAAAGGGTCTGGGCAGGCTGTAGCGCGCGCCCGACGCCGGAAAGCGCGCTTTCGGGCGAAAAGGGCACCACGATATCCCCCTCCCACTTTGCGGGCTTTTCATCGTCGTTTGTGATCGCATACTGCCAAAGGCCGTTAAGGTTGAGATAGCTTGCGCGCGCCATCTGCGGGCGCGGATATTCCGGCAGCACGTTGCGCGGGTCGATGGTTTCGCCCCAGACGGTTTTTATATCCATGCTTCACCCCATAGGATTTGTTAGCTTATTATACTATGAATTGTTTCCCTTGTCATGATTTGCCGGCAAATCGGCAAGGGAAACATTTGCTATTGCAAAGCCTTTCCGATATACTATATGCTATGAAAAGTGTGCATCTGCGCCCCCGGCTGCTTGCCGCAGCCGCGCGGGCGGAGGGAAATTGCGTTGCGGATATCGGATGCGATCACGGCAGGCTTTGCGCGTGGCTGTTACAGCAAGGGCGTGTCGCGCGCGCCATCGGCACAGACGTGAGCGAGGCGTCGCTTCAAAAAGCCCGCGCGCTGTGTGCGCTGTGCGGCCTGGAGGACGCTTGGGCGCTGCGGGTGGGCGACGGCCTGTCCGCCCTTACGCCAAACGAGGCCGACACGCTGTTCTTTTGCGGCATGGGCGGCGAGCTGATCGCCCGCATGCTGGAAAGCGGCGACATGATCGCCCGCGCGGCGCGATGTATCGTGATGCAGCCCATGCGCGGCACGGCGGAGCTTAGGGAATACCTTTACACGCACGCATACGAGATATTCGACGAGCAGATCGTGCTGGACGCGGGAAGGTATTACCAGATCATCGCCGCCCGCCATGGCACGCCGCGCCCCCTGCCTCCGGGCTTTCCAGAGGGGCATTACACCTTTGGCGCGCTGCCCTTTACACGGCATGATCCGCTGCTGCTGCCCATGCTGCAAGCCTACCGCGACGGGCACGGGAAACGTTTGGACAAAGCGCGCGCAAAGGGGCAAAGCCCCGCGCGGCTTTGCGGCATCTGTGAGGAGATGGATACCCTGATCGCTTTAGCGAAGGAGATGAACCCATGACGCTTTCGGATTTTTTAGACCTGATGGAGCGGATCGCGCCCAAGGAGCTCGCGTGGGAGCGGGACAACCCCGGGCTGCTCATTGGCACGGAGCGAAAAGAGATCAAGCGGGTGCTTATTGCGCTGGACGCAACACCCGTTACGGTGCGGGAAGCCATCGATTACGGCGCGGAGCTTTTACTCACGCACCATCCGCTGTTTTGGAACCCCGTGCAGCGCATCCTGCCCGACGACCCCGAAACGGCGGCGGCGTATCAGCTTATCCGCCACGGCGTCGGCCTGTTTGCGGCGCATACCAACCTCGACGCGGCGCAGGGGGGCGTGAACGACCAGCTGTCCAAGGTCTTGCGTGTTTTGGACGCGCAGCCGCTGCCGCCGGATGCGCTTGGCCGCATAGGGCGCGTGGAGGGGTTTGCCTCCTTCGGCGCTTTCGCGGCTTTCGTGCAGGAAACGCTGCATACGACCGTGCATGTGTGCGGTGACATGAATGCGCCCATATCCAACGTGGCGCTCATCGGCGGCGCGGGCGGCAGCGAGCTGCCCAGCGTGCTTGCAGCGGGCGCGGGCGCCTTCGTCACGGGCGAATTGAGCCATGACCGCGCGCTTTGGGCGCAGCAGGCGGGGCTCAACGTGATCGTGGCGGGACACTATGAAACCGAGCGCGTGGTATTGGAGCCGTTGGCGCGACGTTTACAAGAGGCGGCAAATGATGTACAATATAAGGTAACGTGTTTGGAAGGCGCATGCCTAAGGGGCCTGTAGCCTCCGACGCAGCCTCGAAGAAGGAGCGTATTGGAACATGAGCAGTAACAAACTGGAAGCATTATGGAAATACCATGAAGCCGTGCAAAAGCTGGATCAGGTGGAGAATCGCATCAAGACCACACCCCAGCGGCAGCGTCTTAACAAGCTGCATCGGTTTTTAGGCGAACAGCAGGCGCAAATCAAGGCCACCCAAAGCCAGATCGAGACCCGCAAGGCCGCCGTGGAGCGCATTTCCGCCCTCTTTGACGAATTGCAGCATCAGTATGAGCTGGAGGTGGGCGAATTCGAGATCATGGAGAAGGACGAGGAATGCACCGCCGCCGAAATGACGGAATCCCGCCGCGCCATGGAAGCTTTGGTGGAAAAGATCACCGGCGCGCGCCGCGAGCTTTTTGAGACCATCGAATGGATCGATAAGACCATGGCGGAGTATAAAAACGTCAACGCCAGAGCCAATAAGGTCAAGAAGGAGTATGACGCCGTCCGCATCGTATGCGAGCAGGAGGTCGCGGAGGCAAAGCCCGAGGTGGACGCCTGCCAGGCGGAGGTCAAAAAGATGCGTGCGCTTGTCGATCCCGCGTTTTTGAAAAAATACGACGTGGTCAAAACGCACTATCCCGTCCCCATCGCCAAGGTGGAGAACAACCAGTGCGCGGGCTGCAACATGTCGCTGCCCACATCGGTGGTCAAGCGCGTGGCGTCGTCGGATTCCCTTGTGGAATGCGAGAATTGCGGCCGTATCCTCTACGTTTGATATTTGAAAACCGAATAAAGATTTGCGAGTAAGCCAAGTGACCGCCCCGTGAAAGCGGGGAGGAAAGTCCGGGCTCCACAGGGCAAGGGTGCCGGATAACGTCCGGCGGAGGCGACTCCAGGGAAAGTGCAACAGAGAGATACCGCCCCGCGTTCAGCGGGGTAAGGCTGGAAAGGCGAGGTAAGAGCTCACCGGCGGCTTGGCAACTTGTCCGTCATGTAAACCCCACCCGGTGCAAGATTGGAATGAGAGCATTGAATGGCGGCCCGTCACGCTCTCGATAATCGCTTGAGCCCGTCGGCAACGACAGGCCTAGATAGATGGTCACTCAGGATCCGCAAGGATTTGGACAGAACCCGGCTTACGGCTTGCTCGCATACTTTTTCAAAACAGCGGCGCTATCGCCGCTGTTTTGCTTATCGACAAAGGTCATTCGACCTTTGTCGATGGTTACAATTTGCAACTGTTCGCTACTCTCACGGTCGTTGCAAATTGCAGAGAAACCCTTGCTGCGCAAGGCCTTCCGCCCTCACCGCACATGTCGCTTCGGGCGGTTGAAAGTCAAGGGGTTTCGACCCCTTAACAATCCCTAAGGGGGTTTGCCGATGGTCAAAACAGCGGCGGTATCGCCGCTGTTTTGCTTTGCTCATTTTTCCATAGCCGCCTACATAGGTATAGTATGAACTATATAGGAGGCGGGCATATATGGAATACAAGCGAAACAGGCGGCGGAGCAAAGCACGCCGCAGCAGGAAGGAAACGGGCGAGGCGGGGCGCGCCTTTATCGCCATCTGCATGGTGGCGGCCATCGTGTATCTGGTGTCAGCCTCCGCGGCGGGCACATGGATCGCGCAAAACGTGGTGGTGCCCGTGTTCTCCGCCGTGGAACGCTTTAAGCCCGCGCAAACGGAGACGCCGCCTGCGGACGCGGCGGAAGCGTCCGAGGGCGCCATGCAGGTGGCGCTGGACACCTCCCGAAAGGCTGTGGACGCGGACATGACGCTGCCCGCCGTCACCTGCTACGCGCTGCAAATGGGGGTATACGCATCCGAGGAAAACGCGCTTTCTCAGTCGGCGCAGCTTAAGAAGATGGGCGGCGGCGGGTATGTGCTCAAGGATGCAGATCGGTATCGGGTCATCGCGGCGGGGTATGCCGCGGAGGCGGACGCGCGCAGCGTCAAGGACAGGCTCGTGGAGCAGGGCGTAGACTGCGCGCTCTACACCTTTTCCACCGACGCCGCGACCTACCGCGTAAGCGCGCAGGAGGAACAGCTTGCATCGGTGCGCGCGGGCTTTGCCGCCATCGCCAACGCCCAGCAGGCGCTGACGGACTGCGTGCTCTCGTTTGACGCGGGCAAGCTCGGCGTTGCAGAGGGCAAGGCGGAGGCAGGTCGCATCGCGGATACGCTTAAGGCGGACATGGCGCTCCTAAGCGGCTATGAGGGGGAGCAGACGACCCTTTCCTCCCTGCTTTCCTGCTATAACGATGCGCTTTCCGCCATAGAAAAGGCCGCCAAGAGCGACGTAGCGGACACGTCGGCCTTCGCGGCGGAATTGAAGTATGCGCAATTATATGTGACGGATCGCTACGCCGCCTTCATGCGGGAGCTATACTAACCACCCCGCGCTACGCGGGCAGCACGCCCAGGGACGCGTCAAAGGAAAGCTCGAAAAACATGTCCGTAAGGCGCATGTCGGTGTCGATCTGGGCGAAGACGGTCGTCTCCCCCGGCTGTAAAAGCAGCACATATTCGCCATCGCGGGTTTGCAGCTTGCCCTCCGCAATGGCTTCGCCGCCCTCCTCCTCGTAGAAGGTCACGGACGCCGCGCACATGAGCGGCAGCGGATAGGCGTTTACCAGCACCGCATCCACGAAGGTATCCTCGCACTGCTCATACACCTGTATGTTGCGAAAACGAAGATATTGGCGAAAATGATCCACCCCCTCTATATCCGCGCCCGTCACATCGATCAGCGGCGTGGGGGAGGGCGTAGGCGCTATGGTGGGCGTGGGCGCTATGGTCGGCGCTATCGTGGGCGTAGGTTCGGGCGGCAAAGTATAGGCAGGCATAAGCACGGGCTCGTCATGGACGCACCCGCACAGCAGCATACACAGCGCTAACCCGGCACATACGGCGATTCTTCTCATAATTCCCTGTTCTTGTTGATAAGCTCCTTCTTTAGATCATACAGCTTGTCCGAAATATCCACCTTGTAGGCGTGCGGGTTGAGGGTACGCTTGCTCTCCTCATAGAGCGTGGCAAGCTCGCGCTTGCAGTACGCCTGCATTTCCATGACCGAAGGCGAGGTATACACCTGCTTGCCGTCGATAAAGAGGGGAACGAGCAGCTCGCGCACGGTGAAATTCTCCACCACCTTGCTCTTGTAGGTCTGTTCGGGATGATAGAGGCGCAGGGGCTTGGAGGCGTCCAGCGTTTCTTCGTCCAAGGCGATCAGGTCGGCGATCGCCATGCCCTTTTGGCTGTACAGGCGGAACACCTTCTTGTAGCCCGGGTTCGTAAGCTTTTCCACGTTCTCGCTCAGCTTGATCTTAGGGATCATCCTGCCGTCCACGATCTCGGCGGACATCTTATATACACCGCCCAGCGCGGGGTTATCCGAGGAGGTGATGAGCTTGGTGCCCACGCCCCACGAATTGATCTTCGCGCCCTGTATCTTTAAATCCCGTATCACCATTTCGTCCAGATCGCTGGAGGCACAGATACCCGCGTTGGGATAGCCCGCTTCATCGAGCATCACGCGCGCCTTTTTGGATAAATACGCCAAGTCGCCGCTGTCCAGACGGATGCCGACAGGCTCGTGCCCCTCCGCGCGCAGCTCGTCAAAAACCTTAATGGCATTTGGCACGCCGCTTCTTAGCGTGTCATAGGTGTCCACCAGCAGCATGCACGCGTCGGGGAAGGTGCGCGCATAGGCTCTAAACGCGTCGATCTCGGTGGGGAAGCTCTGCACCCAGCTATGCGCGTGCGTACCCATGACCTTGACGTCGAACATCTCGCCGGTGAGCACATTGCTCGTGCCCGCGCAGCCCGCGATCACCGCGGCGCGTGCGCCGTAAATGCCCGCGTCCGGCCCCTGCGCGCGGCGAAGCCCGAATTCCATCACCACATCGCCCGCCGCCGCGTACACCACGCGCGCGGCCTTGGAGGCGATCAGCGTCTGGGAGTTTACGAAGTTTAAAAGCGCCGTTTCCACAAGCTGCGCCTCGATGATGGGCGCCTTCACCCTGAGCAGCGGCTCGTTGGGGAACACCAGCGTCCCTTCCTCCATGCCGTAGATCTCGCCCGTGAATCGAAGTGTGGAGAGCATGCGCAAAAAGTCCTCATCAAAGAGATTGAGCGTGCGCAGGTATGCGATGTCCTCCTCTGTAAAGCGCAGATCGTTGATATAGTCTATGACGGACTGGGTGCCCGCCATGATGCAATACGCGCTGTTGGGGCTGCAGCGGCGGAAAAACAGGTCGAACACCGCCTGATTCTTCGTCATGCCGCTTTTGAAATACCCATACATCATCGTGAGCTGGTACAGGTCGGTCATCATGGTGAGATTACGCATGGTTGGTTCCTCCTTCTGCCGCTTCAGTTGTTGGGTTCGTCTTGGGATACGTCCGCGTCCTGCACGTCCTGGGACGCTTCGGGCTGCGCGGCCTCCGCGTCCGGCGCGGCCGTCTCGTCGGACGCATCCTCGTCCGTCGCCGTATCAGCATCGGCGGCGCTTTCGCCCTCGCCATTCGCCGCCTCGATCTCGGGCGCAGGCCACATGAGCCGCCCTTCCTTCTTTTCCCGCGCGGCGCGAAGGATAAAGAACAGGCCGATCGCTGCGACCGCAAGGAAGCTTAGCATCTGGGATACGCGCACGCCCGCAAAGGCGCCGCTGGGCTGCAGCAGATACAGGCTGTCGCCCCTGAGTCCCTCCACAAACATGCGTTCAAACGCATAGAGCAAAAGGTAGGTCAAAAAACAATCGCCGTCATGCTTGAACTTTTTACGGTTGCACCAAAGGATCACGGCGACGAGCAGGCACCACACGGACTCGTAAAAGAAGGTCGCCAAATGGACGGGGTTGGTGCAAAACACACCGTCAAAGCTGTGCGGCCCTTCGATATAAACGGAAAGGGGAAAGAAGCGAAGAAGCGAAAAACGTTCCATCATGGCTTGGGTAACGGGAAGGCCAAACGCCTCCTGATTGAAGAAGTTGCCCCAACGCCCGATGGCCTGCGCCAGCACAAGGCCGGGCGCTATGCAGTCCGTCATTTTGGAAAAGCGTATCTTCTTCCAGCGGGAAAAGATGAACAGACCCAACAGGCCGCCGATCATGCTGCCGTACATGGCCAAGCCGCCCTGCCAAATATAGAGCGCGCTGATGGGGTTGGCGGCATAGGTCTCCCACTCAAAGAGCACATAATAAAGCCTTGCGCCGATCACGCCCATGGGGATCATGATCAGGCACGCGTCGATGATCGCGTCAGCATAAAGCTTTTTGCGTTTTGCCTCCTGCATGGCAAGCAATATGGCCACCACGATACCCGTGGCCATGAGCACGCCGTACCAATATACGTTGACAGGGCCTATGGAAAAACAGATCCTGTCCGGCATTTGCATCATCATTCTTTCCTCCGCATCATGAATTGTCATTCTGTCTATTATAACGCCGCGGCATTGAGAAAAAAAGGCAATATCGCAAAGTATATCAAGGCGCGATCTCGTTGATGGCCACAAGGTTCTCGGGCGCCGCTTTTTCCTGCTTGTCAAAATAATAGGTAAGGATGTCCTCCGCAGCAGGCGCGGTTCTTGACCCGGCCCAGCCGTTGGGGATGCAGATGACGACCACGATCTCTGGATTCTCCCGCGGGCCGTAGCACACGAACCAGCCGGTGTTCTCGATATCGGGCCGGTCGTTGCTGACCTGTGCCGAACCCGTTTTACCGGCGATACGATCCTGATAGGTTGTAGCAAATTCCTCGCTGAACGCGCCCTCCGCCGTGCCCGTGTCCTCCGGCGACACGACGGCCGTCATGCCCTGCTTCACCGCCGACCAAACCTCAGGCGTTACGTTGAGCTCGTTGAATATGTTGCTTTCAAACTGCCTGACGGTTTCCCCCTCATCGGTCTGTATCTTATCCACGATGCGCGCGTCGTACACGGTGCCCTCGTTTGCGATGGAGGAAACATAACGGGCGATCTCGATAGGCGTCACCAGCGTCACGCCCTGCCCCATGCCGGAACGGATGGTCAGCGTAGCCTTCCACTGGATCTCGGTCAGATAGGACATGATCTCGTTCACCCACGTCTGGGTGGAGGTCACGCCCTCGGGGATGCCCAGCTCCTCGCTCATGATGCTTCGCACCTGCGGGCCTTTGTTGGTCAATCCGCCGTCCTGCAGCTGCATCAGGCGCATGGCGCAGCGTGTGATGGCCGCCTCGTCGATCTCCATGGCGCGACCCGCCACATACTCGCGCAAGCGTATGCAAAGCTTGTTGTAAATCAGCGTAGGCAGGCTGGTCTTTTGCCCCGTCACGTCCAGCGTGCCGTCGGGCTTTGTCAGCTCGCAGTCAAAAAGCACGGCCTGTCCGCCCACGATGCCCGCGGTCTCGCCCGTAAGTTCGATGTTCGTGGGGCTTGTCAGGCCGAAATAGCCCGACCAGTCATTGAGCTTTTCGATGCCCAGCCGCTCCGCGACGGTAAAGAAATAGTAGTTGCAGGAATTCTTGAGCGCCTGCGTGATATCCTGATCGTGATGGTTTTGAGGATGCCGCGTCCAGCAGCGGGGCGCGCCCGTTTTGACCTCGTTGCCGTTTTCATCGTGCACATAATAGGGGCCAAGGTCGTTGACGGTCTCCGTAAGTCCTATGGCGCCCTCGGAAATACCCGCAATACCCGTGACCATCTTAAAGATGGAGCCCGGGGCAAGCTTTGCGGAAACCGCCTTGTTGCGCATGGGGGTGGAATCCTTGGAGCTTTCGCCAAAGAGGTATTCAAACTGCTCGTCCGTAAGCCCCTGCAAAAACCAGTTGGGGTCAAAGGAGGGGCTGGACGCCATGGAGAGCACCGTGCCGTCCTGCGGGTTCATGACCACGATGGTGCCCGCCGTAGCCGTCTTGATGTTGGTATAGCTGCCGTATTCCTGCTCCTCCTCCGGAAGCAGCGCGTCCTCCTCGATCTTGAGCTGTTCGGCCTGCGCAAGATCGGCGATAAGGTCTGCAAGCGCCTTCTCCGTCACCTTTTGCAGCTCGATATCCAGAGTGAGCATAACGTCCCGGCCGTCCGTGGGCATGGTGGAGGATATTTCACGGATGATGCTGCCGTTTTTGTTGATCTCCACCACCTTCTCGCCGTGATGCGCGGTGGTAGCGCCCGTAAGGTATGCCTCCATCGTCGCCTCGATCCCCGAAACGCCGATGTAGTCCGTATAGGAATAGCCCATCTTGAGCATGTTGTAGAGCGTGTTGCCCGTCGCCTCGTCCTTGAGCGGCGTAACGCCGTCCGCCTCATACGCCACGGCGTCCTGATAATCCGTTTCGGTGTAGCCAAGGTTTTTTAGATAATTGGCGGAAACCGAATTGGCGTTGGCGCTCAGATATCCCACGATATGCGCCGCCGTCTCCCGGTAAGGGTACACGCGGGTGGTGCTCTGCGAGGTCTGAATGCCGGGAAGCTCGGCCGCGTGCAGGCTTAGCCGCGCCACCACGTCCATGCTCACGTCCGTTGCGATGGTGATGGGTTCGTAGGCTCTGTAGTTGTTGAGGTTGACCTCCTGCCGGATGGATATGATCTTGACCGCGTCCTCAAAGCTCATCTCCTCGGGAATGCACCAGCTCCTGCGCAGGAAATTGTAGCAAAATTCCGCCGTGGGCCATTTGCTCAAGTCCCACTGGGACTGCGGCTTGGTAAGATCATCGTTGATGGAAAAGCCCATGGCGTTGCAAAAGTTCTTATAGCGCGCCTTGATGGCGCTTTCGCTTTCCACGCGGAAATTGAATACGAGATTGCCCGCCTCGTCCTTTTGGATATAGGAGGTGTCGATGGTCTTTCCGCCGCCCGCCTCGATGATCTCGATGGCGCGTATGAGGGATTCGGTGTAAAGGGCGGAATCGTTGGAGGTGCGCTTTTCCGGATCGCGCAAAAACTCCACGTTATAGCACGCCTCGCTGTAGGCGAGCACGACGCCGTTTCGATCCAATATGCGCCCCCGCTTGCCCTTGGAGATGATGGTGCTTTGCGCGCGTTCGGCGGCCTCTGTGGAGAGCGATTCGCCTTGTGCAAGGGTCAGCTCCCCAAGGCGCACGATCAACGCGCTCATCAGGGCAAGCATGACAAGCGTTAGAAGTATATATCTGCTGTAAGGAAATCGTTTCATGGTTTCTCCCGCGCGGCATTACCCGCCGTGGTGGGTCTCGGAGCCGCGAAGCCGCGTCTGCTGTTCCAAGGCATAGCGCATCAGCAGATGCAGCGGTATACAAAGTAGTCCCGTAGCCAGTGTACAGGGCAGTATATGCGTGGTAAGCGTGCGCAGATAGTTGAAGCTGCCGCCGCGAAGCAGCATGGCAGCCGCCATGATATGCTCCTGCAAAAACTGCCCCGCCGCCGCCGTAATGGCGGGGATAACGGTGTTGTCCGCATAGAATTTCTGAAAAAACAGGCCGCCCGCATAGCCCGCGATCATATAGCTGATGGCGGTGAGGCCGATCACCTTGCCGAACATGACGTCCATGTATAAGCCAAGCAAACACCCCAGTATGCTTGCGGGCAGACCGCCCATGAGCACCCCGTAGGATACCATGGCCGCTATGAGCACGTCGGGGTGGATGCCATAAAAATTCACCCGCGCAAAAAAGATGGCGTCCAGATACATGCCCAGCAGGAAGATCAGCGGCACAAGGGATCGTTTCCAGCGCATAGGCGTTATTCCTCCGCTTCCGTCTGCACCAGTATGAGCACTTCTTCGACGTGCCGGAAATCCACGGACGGCAGTATGCTGGCGTTGCGGGCGTTCGCGTCCTCCGTGGTGCGGCTGACCTCCGTCACCGTGCCCACGGTAACACCCTTAGGGAACACGCCGCCCAAGCCGTTCGTCACGATCACGTCGCCCGGCACAAGGTCGCCGCCTTCGGGCAGATAGTAGAGCTCTAGCATATCGTCCTGCGTGGTGTTGAACACGCCGCGCGCCATGGCGTTGTCACGCGTGCGCTGCACCATGACGCTGACGTTGGAGGTCGCGTCGATGATGGAGGTCACCTTGGAATAGGTGGCGGCCACGTCCGTAACACGCCCCACGAGGCCATCCGCGCACAGCACGGGCATGTCCTCCCTGATCCCCTGATTGCGCCCGGCGTTGATGGTGAACACATCAAACCAAACGGACTGGTTCTTGGCGATCACGCGCGCCGTGATATATTCGTTGTTCTCATCCTCCTGCACATAGGCAAGCAGCTCCCTAAGGCGCGCGTTCTCCTGCTCCATCTCCCTGGCGCCGCTTTGCGTTTCCTCCAGCTGGGCGATGTAGGCGCGAAGCTGCTCGTTCTCCTTATCGGCGTCGGTGGTGGAAAACACCCGCTGGAAAAAGGAGATGATCGCATCGGACGCGCGCGCGGCGAACCCCTGCACGGGGCCTATCACAGCGCCGATCGCGCTTTCTGCCATGCTGACGGTGCGCGTGCCGGAGGTCGCCAACGCAAGGACGATCAAAAGCAGGATCGCCACCAGAAGGATCAGCAAAGGTTTGTTGCGAAAGATATTCTTCACGCCGTCTCCGTTTTCCATATAAAATGCAAGCTTATTATAATGCGTAAAGCGGCTGCGCGCAAGCGCCGCCGCTATTCGTCACATTCTGTTCATGCCGGTTTCACCCGGTTTCCACGGTGCCAAAATCCTCCTGCGCCACTGGCGATCCGTATCCCGCAAGCGCGCGCATGGCGCCCATCACCACGCAGTCCATTGGGTCGGCGGCCACATAGGTCGCAACCCCCGTCTCCGCCGTCACGAGCTGATCCAAGCCCTTGAGCTGCGCGCCGCCGCCGCAGAGCACGATGCCCTGCGCGCCCACGTCCCCCGCAAGCTCAGGCGGCGTATCCGCAAGCGTCCTTCGCACGGCGTCGAGTATTTGGCGCACCACGGGCAATATGGCGTGGCCGATCTCCCCCGCGCCCACCGTCAAGCTCACGGGCAGGCCGCTTTCGCGCTTGCGCCCGCGTATTTGCATGCAGGCGCCGTCATGCAGGGACATAGCACCTATGGTACGCTTGACGTCCTCCGCCGTGCGCCGTCCGATCACAAGGCCATGCGCTTTATCCACATATTCCATGATGGCCTCGTCGATATGGATGCCGCCTGTGCGGATGCTGCAGGACGCCGCAATGCCGCCCAGCGATACGACCGCCACGTCCGTCGTGCCCCCGCCGATATCTACGATCATGGAGCCTATCGGCTCCTCCACGGGCAGCTGCGCGCCAAGTGCCGCGGCCAAGGGCTCCTCCATGAAGCGCGCTTCGTTGATGCCGGTGCAGCGCGCCGCATCCTGCAACGCCTTGCGTTCTACGCTCGTGACGCACATGGGCAGGCACAGCATCAGCTCCGCCCCCCATGGGGCGCGCTTTCCCAGCACCTTTTTGATATAGAAGCGCAGCATGGCCTCGCACATGGCATGATCCGCCACCACGCCGTCCCGCATGGGATACAGCACGCGTATGCCGCCGGGCGTGCGCCCCAGCATGGTAAGCGCCGCGCGCCCCACAGCAAGAATATCCCTTTCGTTTCGGGTGGAAACGGCGATGGCGCTGGGCTCCTTGAGCACGATCCCCCGCCCGCGCACGGCGATCAGCGTATTCACCGTGCCCAGATCGATGGCAACGCCGGGGAGCATCCCCCGGAACAACCCCGAAAGTCCTGTTCGCATAGTATCCTCCAATGGCTCTATCGGGGTAAGTATTACCAAATCGCTTGTAAATATACGCCGGGTATGGTAGGCTGTCGCCATGGAATTGATATTGGCCTCCGGCTCGCCCAGACGCCGGGAAATGTTTGACCTGATGGGGCTTTCCTATACCCTTCGCCCCAGCGACGCGGACGAAAGCCTGCCCCCCTGCGCCCCTTCTGACATGGTGGAAACGCTGGCGCTTCGCAAGGCCGCATCCATCAAAAAAAGCGCCCCCGGCTGCTGCGTCGTGGGCGCGGATACGGTGGTGTATCTGGATGGGCATATCATCGGCAAGCCCGCGGACGAAGCGGACGCTTCGCGTATCCTGCATATGCTTTCCGGCCGCACGCACACGGTATATACGGGTGTAGCGATCCTGACGGACGAAAAGCAGCTCGTATTTCACGAGACCACCGACGTGACCTTCGCCACGCTTTCGGAGGCGGAGATCGCCGACTACATCGCCTCCGGCGAGCCCATGGACAAGGCGGGCGCTTACGGCGTACAGGGTATCGGCGCGGTGCTGGTAGAAAAGGTGGAGGGGTGTTATTTCAACATCATCGGCCTGCCCATCCCCACCTTTTACAGAAAGCTCGCGGAGGCCGGCATATTGCCAGCTTGGCGGAGACGGCTATAGCCTTTCCGCCAGTATCCGCACCGCGATGCCGAAGAACACGAGCACGGAACAGGCGTCCGTGATGGTGGTGATCATGGGAGAGGCCATGATCGCAGGGTCGAGATTCAGCTTTTTGGCTAACATGGGCAATACGCAGCCCAGCGATTTTGCGATGCAGATCGTGGCGATCAGCGTGATGCTGACCACCGCCGCCACGCCCAGATCGTTATACTGTATCCAGATGCGGATAAAATTAACGACGGAAAGTACCAGCGCGCAGAGCATCGCCACGCGAATTTCTTTAAACCACACCTTGACGAAATCCCTTGGCTCGATCTCGTCGAGCGCCATGCCGCGAATGATGATGGTGGAGGCCTGGCTGCCGCAATTGCCGCCGGTATCCATGAGCATGGGAATAAAGGACACGAGCAGCGGCACCGTGGCGATCGCCGCCTCGTAATGCTCCAGCAGCGCCCCTGTGATCATGGCGGAGAGCATCAGGATAAGCAGCCACACGATGCGGTTTTTGGCCAGTATCCATACGGGCGTTTTCATATAGCTCTCGTCGCCGCTGGCCGTGATACCGGCCATCCTTTCAAAGTCCTCCGTATTTTCTTCCTGCAATACGTCGATCGCGTCGTCGATGGTGATGATACCCACCAGACGCTTTTCGTTGTCCACAACGGGCATGGCGATCATGTCGTAACGGGAAAAGAGCTTGGCGACCTCCTCCTGATCGTCCAGCGTATGCGCGTAGATGGGATTGTCCTCCATCAAATCCTCGATACGGGCGTCGGGCTCGGCAAGCAGAAGCTCCAGCACGGACACCGTGCCCTCCAGATGCCGCTGCGCGTCGATGACATAGCAGGTATAGACGGTTTCCTTGTCCACACCCGTGTTTCGGATTACATCAAAAGCCTGATTCACCGTGAGCGTACGCTTGAAATAAACGTACTCGTTGGTCATCAGGCCGCCCGCGGAGCGTTCGGGATACTTGAGATATTGGTTGATAAGGCTACGGTTTTCGCGGCTGGAGTTGTTCATGACACGCTTGACGACATTGGCGGGCATTTCCTCGATCATGTCCACATAATCGTCAAGATACATGTCGTCTAAGATATAGCGAAGCTCCTTATCCGTAATGGCCTCGATGATGCGCTGCTGCACATCCGCCTCCATGTAGGAGAAGGTCTCGGCTGCTGTCTCTTTGGGAAGCAAACGAAAAAGACGAAGCATCGTTTCCGTATCCTTGGTTTCCTCAAAGATCTCGGCAACATCGACTTCGTGCATTTCTACAACCGTCTGCTTAACCTGCGCGTACTTCTTTTCCTTCAGAAGTGCGAGAACGGTATCGATCATACACTGCCCTTTCTATGGGCAGCGCGTCATACGCTATGGGCCGCCCATATCGTTATTTTCTTTGTTTCGTTTGTACTGGGATATGGCCCGGCATCCATAGGATACGTTCTCCTTTCGTTCGATATACTTGCTGTACTATTCTATTACACGATTTGACAATGCGCAAGAAAAAAGTCGGCAAAAGCCAATAAAAAAAGGCTCCGTGTTTGCGGAGCCTTGTATCTCGGTTGGTCTATGAAAGGGGGGACTTCCATTACCATTTCTCACTTGCAAGCTTATCATACCATGCGTCTGACCGGTTTTCATCACAAAAGTGTTACGGAAGCCTTAAACTTCTATGCTTCTTTTATGAAATATCCTGTTCGCCGCTGTCCTGACAGTCCTGCTCACAATCCTCCAAGGGGAGGAAAAAGCTGAAAATCGCTCCGCCGTCCGGGCGGTTGCGGGCTGTAATATCGCCGCCGTGGGCGCGGATGATGGCCGCGCATATGGAAAGCCCTATGCCCATGCCGCGATTGCCGTCGCCGGCGCGGTTCGCGTCGATATGGCCGTCGAGCATACGGCGGATATAGGCCGGGTCAATCCCCTTGCCGTGATCGCGGACGCTGCAAACCGCCTTGTCGCCCTTGCGCTCCGCCTTGACCTCGATGGGCTCGCTCGTACCGCTGTGATAAATGGCGTTTTCAATCAGATTGATGAGCACCTGCCCGATCAGCGTCCCGTCCATGGGAACGACCATCGGAATTTCCGGCGCGCTCACCACCAGCCGCTGTTTGGGAAAACGGTGCCGTATCTGCGCTACCGCCTGCGCCACGACCTCCTCGGCCATCTCCGGCGTTTTTTGTATAGGCGTGCCGTCGCCTTGGATGCGCGTCACCGAAAGCAGGTTTTCCACCATCCGGATCAGCCATTCGGCGTTATCGTGAATATCCGTAAGCAGCGCCGTTTTATCCGGCGCGTCGATCTCGCCGCCGTTTTCAAGCAGCGCGGCGCTTGCGCCGGATATGGAGGTAAGGGGCGTGCGCAGATCGTGGGATATGGCCCTAAGCAGGTTGCTGCGCAGCTTTTCCGTCTCAGCCTCGTTTTTGGCGCGGTCACGCTCACGATAGCCCGTGACCAGCGTGCTTGTGATGATGGAAGCCACCAGCAGCATAAAAAAGGTGATGGGATATCCCGTCAGGGTAAAATTCAGCTTCCAATAGGGTGCGGTAAAGAAATAGTTCACGCCGAAAACGCTGATGAGCGAAGCGGCAATGCCGTAGAAATAGCCCGGCGTGATACAGGCAACGACCACGACCGCCAAGGCATAAATGATGGAAACATTGTTGGTCTGGATAAAAAAGCGATACAGCGCGCCGCTTAACAGCGTTGCGCCCGCCATGATAAGCAGCGTATACACCGACGGCTTCAAAGCCAGCCCGAACTTTTGGGCGCGACCCCATAAATCACGCATTGCGATCTTCATATTGGCGATTATAGCATAAAACGCCGCGCTTCGATAGGCCGGCTCCCGTTTCTTAACACGTCTTTATATCGTTTAACGTATTTTAACGGATTCTGAACGCAAAAAGCATCGGCTTTTTCCCCGTGTGCATGTATAATAGGAGACAGCAATATATTGTAACAACCTTTAAGGAGGGCGCCTTATGAAAAACCTGCCTGTTGTACTTGTGGTAGAGGACGACAAGGCTATCGTCCATCTGCTCACCACCATCCTCACCGCCAACAGCTACCGCGTGCTTGAGGTCAGCACCGGCAGAGAGGCGCTGGCCACCATCTCCTCGCATTGCCCCGACGTGGTGCTCTTGGATCTGGGGCTGCCGGATATGGACGGCGCGGATATCATCAAAAGCATACGCCCATGGTCGCAGGTGCCCATCATCGTGGTCTCCGCCCGCAACCGGGAAAAGGAAAAGGTGGAAGCGTTGGATCTGGGCGCGGACGATTATGTGACCAAGCCCTTCGGCACGGCGGAGCTATTAGCCCGCATCCGCATCGCGCTTCGGCACACCAGCACCGGCAATCCCGACACCCCCACGGGCAAAGCGCAAAACGGCCGGCTTACCATCGATTACGATAAGCGCCGCGTCTACATCGACGACACGGAGATCCACCTGACGCAGGTGGAATACAAGATCGTGATGCTGACCATGCTGCATCTTGGCAAGGTGCTCACATACGATTTCATCATACGCTGCGTCTGGGGCGCGCGCCCCACCGTCAACAACCAGATCCTTCGCGTCAACATGGCGAATATCCGCCGGAAGCTTGAAGAAAACCCCGCCGATCCCCAGTACATCATCACAGAGACCGGCGTAGGCTATCGCATGGTGGATCATCTGGATGAATAACGCTGTCTTTTCCCAAGCATTATTGAGGAGGTATACCCTATGACGCCCTTTATTTCGGTTTGCTCTTACATGTCCATGCTGGCGCTTGCCATGATGATCTTTTTCATCTTTCTGTTTCGTTTTTACCGCCTGCGGGGGCAGGATTACCGCACTGCCGGTTTCTTCATGGTCGTATGCGGCGCCGTGTTCGTCATCGGCGTGGTTCTGATCGGCATTTTCTATCGCCCGTAAACGCGCGCCTTGTCTTTGGACATAACGGCAGCCGGCCACAAAAAGGTGACCGGCTGCCGTTCGTTCGTTTGTGCTTATTACCTGAGCTTTGCAAAGATCATGCGGCCTGCGGAGGTTTGCAGCACGCTTGTCACGGTGATCGCAATCGTATCGCCCACGAAACGCTTGCCGCCGTCGATCACGATCATGGTACCGTCGTCAAGATAGCCTATGCCCTGCCCCTGTTCCTTGCCTTCCTTCACAACCGCGACGGACAGCTCGTCCCCCGCGACCAGCGCAAGCTTCACCGCGTTTGCCACATCGTTGATATTGAGCACGGGCACGTTTTGCACGGCGGCCACTTTGTTGAGGTTGTAATCGTTGGTCACCACTACGCCGCCCGTTTCCGAAGCCAGGCGCAAAAGCTTTGCGTCCACCTCCGTCACATCCTCAAAATCCGTATCCACCACCTGAATGGGAATATCCAGCTCCCGCTGCATGCGGTTGAGTATGTCCAGACCGCGCCTGCCGCGCACGCGCTTGATGGAATCCGCACTGTCCGCGATATGCTGCAATTCGTGCAGCACAAAGCGGGGCACGATGATCTGCCCTTCGATCACGCCCGTGGCGCAGATATCCGCTATGCGCCCGTCGATGATGACGGAGGTATCCAGTATCTTAGAGCGCACAGCGCCGCCATCGGCGCGTTTGTCATGCTTTTTGAAAATGCCCGTATCCACGATCTCGTTGCGCCGTTTGGAAACAACGCTCCAGCCAAGATACCCGAAGCTTACATACAGGAATATGCTGATCACAAACCGCAGCCATGGGAAAGCAAGGTCGTTCATAAGGGCGCTGATCAGGAAGGCCAGCAAAAGCCCTACCACCAGCCCCATCACGCCAAAGAAAATCTCCGCCAGCGAGAGCGCGGACAGCTCCGTCTCCGCCCGTGTGATGATGTAGATAAACCCGTCTATGAGCTTGGGGGATAAAAGATAAAAAATAATTGCAAATAAAATGCCGCAAGCCGCGTAGATGGCGAAGATCGCCCAGGTCAAAAGCATCACCTTCATAGGCAGTAACCCGAAGGATTGCAGCGCGGAATCGATTCCCGCCACAATACCGACGCCCAGCGCGGCTCCAAACAACAAGAGGATGAGCCTCGCTATTTTCCGTGCCAAGTGTTTTTTCCACCCC
The DNA here is from genome assembly GCA_030533005.1 of Clostridia bacterium. Taxonomy (GTDB): domain Bacteria; phylum Bacillota; class Clostridia; order Christensenellales; family CAG-138; genus JAQVRG01. The sequence continues at coordinate 44,794 of JAUNJX010000008.1, forward strand.
TTTCTAATGTTTCCGTTTCAACGGGCTTAGTTATAGATCAAGCCCAATATCACCATAACGGCGGCAAGGGATACAACGCAGATCATCAAAATGCGAAACAACCGCCACGTCCCCGCTTCGCGCGCCTTCGCCTGCTCCTCGTCGAATTCCCTTTTCTCACTTAGGATTTCTTCCAGGGTTTCCTGCTTTTTATGTTCCATATCCCGTCTCTTTTCTATTCTCTTTTCTATGATTCGCCCACCGCAAAGTGGAAGTCTTCCTCGTTTTTGCCCGTGGCCGTCGCAAGCTCCGCCAGCATCACCTGCCGCGCGGTCAAAAGCATCTTGCGTTCGCCCGCGGATAAGCCCTTTTGCGCTTCCCGCTTATTGAGGCATTTGATCACGTCCGCTACGTCGTAGACGTCCCCGCCGCGCAGCTTGGTATAATTGTCACGGTAGCGCTGGTTCCAATTGTCGTTTTCGCTGCAGGCGTCGCCCTGCAAAAAAGCCAGCACCTTCCCGCACTCCATCTCGTCGATCACCGCGCGCAGACCTACGGCTTCCGCCGTACGCACGGGCACCATCGCAGTCATCCGCCCGGAAATAAAGCGAAGGACGTAATATGGCTGCGTTTCGCCCAGCACCGTACGCTCCTCAATGGATTCAATCACGCCGACGCCGTGCATAGGATAGCAAATTTTTTCCCCTACTGAAAACACGTCCCCCTCCTTTCCTGCCTGGGTGGAGGCCCATTACGGATATGCGGAAACTGCCCAAGATATAGTACTCTTTTTTCACTATACCACGCTAAGGGGAAAGTGTCAAATTTATGTAGGGAAATAGCCATTTTCTACGGCTTGAGCTTCCCTCGCTGGATGTGGTTCTGCCGTATTTTCGCTTCCTGCCCCAATTCACCCGGCACATAGTAGACATGCCCCGTAACATCCGTGGGCATATAGACCTGTTCCACCACATGCCCCGGATAATCGTGCGGGTACTTGTAGCCCTTGCCATGCCCAAGCTGCGCGGCGCCCTTGTAGCTCGTATCCCGCAGGTGGACAGGCACGGGCTGATCGTAGCTTTTGCCGGCGTCCGAATAGGCGGCGTCCACAGCCATCACGACGGAATTGGATTTGGGGCTCTCGCACAGATAAATAATCGCCTGCGTGATGGAAAGGCGCGCTTCCGGCATGCCAATCATCTCGAGCGCCTGCCCCGCCGTCACCGCCTGTACCATGGCCTGCGGGTTGGCAAGCCCTATATCCTCCGAAGCATGGGCGATCAGCCTGCGCACGATGATGCGGGGGTCGAGGCCAGCGTATACCAGACGCGCAAACCACGCAAGCGCCGCGTCGCTGTCGCCGCCGCGAAGGCTCTTGCAAAAAGCGGAAAGCATGTCATAAAACTGCTGCTCGTCACCTCGCAGCGTCTTTTGCTGCACGGACTCCGCCGCGATCTCTGCCGTGATGCGGATCACGCCGTCCACAGGCTTGGTGGTGAGGATCGCAAGCTCCACAGCATTGAGGGCGCAGCGCGCGTCGCCGTTTGCGACATGCGCGATATGCAGCATCGCGTCCTCATCAAACACGGCATGGTACATGCCCATACCCCGTTCCTCATCCTCGATGGCGGCGCGCATGGCATGCAGGATATCCGCCTCCGTCAGCGGGAAGAACTGAAAAAGCCTGCAGCGGGACACGATAGCGCCCGTCATGCTGATCATGGGGTTTTCCGTGGTGGAGCCTATGAATTTTATCGTCCCTTTTTCCAGCGCCGGCAATATGCTGTCGGACTGCGTTTTTGACCAGCGATGGCACTCGTCCAGCAGCAGATAGGTATCCTGCCCGTAAAGCTTCTTGGTGTTTTCCGCCTCCGCGATCATTTCCCGCACGTCCTTCACGCCTGCCGTCACGGCATTGAGCTTGACAAAGCGCGCGCCCGTGGTGTTCGCCACGACATTGGCGAGCGTCGTCTTGCCGCAGCCCGGCGGGCCGAAGAAGATGCTGGATTGCAGGCTGTCCGTTTCGATGGCGCGGCGCAGCAGCTTGCCCGGCCCTACGATATGCGCCTGTCCTATGAACTCGTCCAGCGTGCGCGGGCGCATGCGGTCGGCCAGCGGCGCGCGAAGATCGGTCTTTTGATCAAACAGGTCGTTCATAGTATGCCCTTTTCTTCCAATACCGCAAGCGTTTGCGCGGCGATCGCATCCGCGCTTTGAAAAACGCCATCCTTCATGCATTGCACCACCGCGATATCATCGCGCCGCCGCGCGTAGGCAAGGTATTTTTCCCGCGCCCGCTGCTGGATGCTCTCGGACTGCTCATACACATCGCCGCCATGACCCACATAGGCGCGGAAGCCTTTCTTTTGCACGTTCTGCCCCGCCTGCACGGGCGCCACATCATAAAAGAGAAACAGATCCGCCTTGGGAAGATGAAAATGCTCATATTCCAGCTCGAATACCCAGTCCACGATATCCGGCCGGCCTCTGTCGATATCCCGTATGCCCTGATAAACGGCGTTGCTCAACACATAGCGGTTGATGACGAGAAAATCCGTATCGCCCTTGTAATCCTGCAGATCCTCCCAGCGATCCAGCGCAAACCATAACGCCATGCTCTTGCCGTCCACCCGATCCGCGGGCACGCCTTCGGCGTTAGAAAGAAACCGCCCCACCTGCGGGCCAAAGAAGCCCTTTTCATACACCGGGTACTCCCGCCGCTCCACAGTAAAGCCCCGCGCGGCAAGATTCTCCGCCAAACGCTTAAACTGTACGGTCTTGCCGCTTCCGTCTATGCCTTCGATTGCAATGACCTTCGTCATATTCAACCTCCATGTTTCACTAGAATAATACTACCACAAAGCCTGTCAGGTGAAAAGCATCCTGTCGGGATACGCGTGAAAGATATTTTTCGTTTCCCATTCGCATAAAGTATGTTATAATGCTTCTTATTCTGGGAAGGTAGGGATCGAAATCATGCGGATCGTAGTATTGGCAGGCGGATTGAGTCCAGAGCGGGACGTTTCCCTCTCCACGGGCACGCAGGTGTGCAATGCACTCCGTCAGTGCGGTCAGCAGGCCATCCTCGTCGATCTTTTTTATGGGGAAGAAGCCCTGCCCACCCCCATCGAAAACGCCTTTCTTGCGAGCGAACCGCTTTCGCCGCGCCCTGTCAAGGCAGCGGCGCCCGATCTTGCGGCCGTTCGCGCCTCCCGCCCCGACAGCGGCCTTGGCGGCGTCGGCAAAAACGTGATCGAGCTTTGCAAGGCGGCGGATATCGTCTTTATGGCCATGCATGGCATACCGGGCGAAAACGGCATGCTGCAGGCCATGTTTGACATGATGGAGATCAAATATACGGGCACGGGCTACTTCGGCAGCGCCCTTGCCATGGATAAGGCCGTCACCAAGGAGCTTTTCCGTGCGCATGGCATTTTGACCCCCAAGGGCAGATTGTTCAAAAAGGGCGAAAAGATATCCTTTCCGTTACCCTGCATCGTCAAGCCCTGCTCGGGCGGCAGCAGCATCGGCGTGACCAAGGCGTTTACGCCCCAAGCGCTCCAAGCCGCCGCGGAAGCCGCCTTCCGGTGTGAGGACAATATACTGGTGGAGACCTTTTATCCCGGCCGCGAATTCACCTGCGGCATATTGGGCGCACAGGCGCTTCCCCCCGCCGAGGTCATCCCCAAGGGCGATTTCTACGATTATGAGCACAAGTATCAAAACGGGCTCATCACGGAGGTCTGCCCCGCGCAGATCCCCGAAGCGCTGACCCACGAGCTCATGGAAACCTCCCTGAAAGCCTTTGAGACGCTTTCTCTCTCCGTCTACGCGCGCATGGATTACATCTACAGCACGGATGGCCGCCTATTCTGTCTGGAGGCCAACACCCTCCCCGGCATGACGCCGACCAGCCACTTCCCCCAGATGGCGCGCGCTGCGGGCATGGATTATGCCGCGCTCTGCATGAAGATCATAGAGCTTTCATTGGCAAAATAACGTTTGGAGCTTAGTATGGAACACTTTACCCTTGCGGATGCCATCGCAGCCTGCGACGGCCAGCCCACGGGCGACATGCCCATGGACGCGCGGCTGTATGACATCTGCATCGACAGCCGCGAAGCAGCCCCCGGCACGCTGTTCGTCCCCATCGTGGGCGAGCGCTTTGACGGCCATGACTTTATCCCGCAGGCACTTGGCGCAGGCGCTGTCGCAGCGCTTACGGAACGCAGCGATCCCGCGCCGCTGCCGCTGATCCGCGTGCAGGACACCACAGCCGCCTTCCGCGCTATCGCGGGTGCTTACCGGCGTCATTTTGCGATACCCATCATAGGCGTTACGGGCAGCGTGGGTAAGACCACCACCAAGGAATTGATCCATTGCGTGCTTTCGCAAAAATACAACACGCTTAAAAACGAGGGCAATCTCAACAACCAGACCGGCGTGCCCCTTACGCTGATGCGTCTTACCAACGCGCATCAGGCCGCCATCGTCGAAATGGGCACCAACCATTTTGGTGAGATCGACGCGCTTGCCAAGATCGTCCGACCCGACGTATGCGTTTTTACCAACATAGGCGACGCGCACATCCAGCATCTTGGCTCCCGCGAGGGCATCCTGCAGGCCAAATGTGAGATGCTCCCCTATCGTTCCCCCGACGCGCCCATCATCGTCAACGGCGAGGACGCGCTGCTGCGCACCCTCAAGGACAGCTATGACAACGTGCTTACCTACGGTGCGGACAGCTCCTGCGATGTATACGCTTCCGACATAGACGAAATGGGGCTTGAGGGCACACGCTTCATCGCGCATTTCGGCGACGAAAGCCTGCCAGTCACCGTGCCCGCGCCCGGCAGCTATATGGTGCTGCGCGCCCTGTGCGCGCTGTGCGTAGGGCTTGCGCTGGACGTGGAGCCTGCGCGCATCGCCGCGGGCATCGAAGGCTACACCCCCATGTCAGGCCGCATGGCGATCGTCAAGACGCCGCGCTACACCATCATCAACGACGCCTATAACGCCAACCCCACCTCCGTCGCCGCCTCCATCGATGTTGCGACCGCGTCCGAGGGAAGATGCGTGCTTATATTGGGGGATATGTTTGAGCTCGGTAAGGAAGAATTGAAATACCACCGGGAGATCGGCGAATACGCCGTGCATCGCAATGCCGACCGCATCCTATGCGTAGGCGAGCTTTCCCGCGCCATGTGCGACGCTGCCCAAGCGGCGGGCGGCAACGCGGTTCACTTTGCGGATAAAGACGCGCTTCTTTCAGCGCTTCCCGACATGCTGGAACAGGGCGACACGATTCTCGTCAAGGCATCCAACGGCATGAAGCTGCAGGATGTGGCGCAGTACATAGAAGAAAAGCTATAGCTTTTTATCCGTATCCTGTTGGGGCGGCGCTGCGTCGTCCTTTTTTTTGCTCTTGGTCGTCTTGTCCCAAATGGTCAGGACGGTAGCGATAATGACCACCACGATGAAATAATATTTGATCATACGTTTTCTCCCAGCATTTTTTTCAGCTTCCAAAGCGTAGGCTCGTCAAGCAAAGCATGGATGCGCGTGCCCGTCTCCTCATGTTCCTCGGAAAGGATACGCCCTTCGGCCTTGATCAGCGCCACAGCCTCGTATTTATCATAGGGAATCAACAGCTGCAGCGCCTTGCGGCCGCTGTTGAGCGCCGTTTCCATGGCCGCAAGCAACGCCTCCACCCCTTCGCCCGCTTTGGCGCTGATGCAAACGGTATTTTCGCGCGCAGCAGGCAGCGGCGACGGCGCTGTGTCGATCTTGTTGTAGACCACGAGACAGGGCGTATTGGCGGCGTCCAAGGACGCCATGACATCCTCCACCACCGCCATCTGCTTTTCATAATAATCCGAAGAAACGTCCACCACATGCAGGATCAGGTCTGCCGCAGACACCTCCTCCAGCGTGGAACGGAAAGCGTCGATCAGATCATGCGGCAGCTTGTTGATAAAGCCTACCGTGTCGGACAGCAACACCTCCGTGCCGCCGGGCAGCGTCATCTGCCGCACCACGGGGTCAAGCGTCGCAAAAAGCTTATCCTCCGCCAGCACGTCCGCCTCGGTCAGCCGGTTGAGCAGGGTGGATTTGCCCGCGTTGGTGTAACCCACCAACGCCACAAGCGGTACGGCGTCCTTCTTGCGGCGTTCCCGCCGCAGCCCCCGCTGCTTATCCACCTGCGCCAAGTCCTGTTCCAGCTCGTAGATGCGGCGGCGTATTCTGCGCCTGTCGTTTTCGAGCTTGGTTTCGCCCGGGCCGCGCGCGATCGTGCCGCTGCCCTGCCGGGAAAGCGCCACGCCTTTGCCCAAGATGCGGGGCAGCTCGTATTTGAGCTGCGCAAGCTCCACCTGCAGCTTTCCCTCGCGGGACTGGGCGCGCTTGGCAAAAATATCGAGTATCAGCGCCGTGCGGTCGATCACGCGCACGCCGAGTATCCGCTCCAAATTCCTCGCCTGCGCGGGATTGAGCTCATCGTCAAATATGAATAGATCCGCCTCCAGCGCGCTCGCGGTAAGGGAAAGCTCCTCCGCCTTGCCGCTGCCGATGTAGGTGGCGTTATCGATATCCCGGCGCTTTTGCACGGCGCGCGCCACCACCTCCGCGCCCGCTGTGCGGGCAAGCTCGGCAAGCTCCTCGATGGTATCATACCCTTCCGTGTTTTCAAGACCCACGAGTATCGCCTTTTCGGGTCGCGCCTCCTCCACCTCCTTGGTGGTGGATTTCAAGCGTTCGTCCGCAAGCGCGATCTCTTGCATCAGGGCGGCCTGCGGCAGCTTTTGCGGACGCAGGGGGCCGTAGAGAAGCACGGTGCGCTCACCGTTTTCCTCCTCGCCTAAAAAGCCCGCATACAGGGAGGTCATGCCGCTCTCCCCCACGCCCAGCGCCGCCATGCTATCCAGTCGCATGCTGCGAAGCGTGCCTATATCCACAGAGGAAAGCCGCCCGTCGCCATTGGGGTGGGTGTGTATGCAGCGCACGCCGCAAAGTCTGTCCAGATTGCGCACAAGCCGCATTTCAGGCATGGACACCTTGCCGCTGTCGCCTATGGACACATCCACGATGCGCCCGTCCCGCGCGATATAGACGGATACCTCACGGCCGATCTGCATGGTGTAGTCCGCAAGCAGCGTCAAAAGCTCCGCCGACGCAAACTGTTCCGACGCAAGGCGCAGCTCATAGAGCTGCGCCATTTCATCGAGCAACACGCGCCGTATACCGTTCACATTGCCGTTTATCGTCTTCATTTGATGTTCAGCCCGTAAATCAGGCCGCCCCGCGTGCCCACGACGATGGTATTGTTGAATATCGCGGGGGACGCTTCGATGTTGGAGCCAAGGCTCATTTCAAAAAGGATCGCGCCCGTCATACCGTCGATCAGATGGATATAGCCGGACTTGTTGCACTGTATGAGGTAACCGTTGCCGGCAGCGTCGTACACAGCGACGGGGCTGCTCCACGGATACCCCAGAAAATCGCATGCCCATACCTGATGGCCGTCCGCCTTGCTTAACGCCACCAGCTTGCCCTTTGACCCCTCCGTCATGGCGACCGGCACGAATATCATATCCGAAAGCTTGTTTTTGCCTATGGCCATCGTGCCCTGCACACCGCCGGATACGCCGGAGATGGTCTCGCACTCAAAATCGGTGTTTTCCCACACCACCCTGCCATTGACGGCGTCCACCTTCCAGATGGGGATGCTGGCCTTTCTGTCCGAAGCCGCGCGCCAGCCGCCGTGGAAGGAGGTGGAGGTATACACATACGGATGATGCTCCGCACCCTCAAGCTCAAACACGGGCGTGCAGTTGGTATCGTCCAGCGTATCCTGCACCCACACGGGCTTGAGTGTATGAAGATCCAGGCAGATCATATGTCCGCCGTTATCCGTAAATATCGCGTGGCCGCGCCATATGATGGCGGAATCCTCCATGCCAAGCCACCAGCCATTGCTGCCGTCCTTTGCGGTCGTATCCGTACGCGTACCGCGATAGCGCCATTTGACGACCTCGGGCGCTACGGAGATGGTGCCGGCCGCCTTGTCATATTGGGTATGCAGCTTGAAGATATAGAGTATGCCGCTTTCGCCGGGATAGATCAGCGTATCCGTCTCGGCGTCCACCAAGGCGGAGCTGTCAAACGCCGTCCATGCGCGCCACGCGAACGGATCCTCCACGCCAAATTCATAGAGCACAGAGCCGTCGATCAGGCTTATGATAAACGCTTTTGCGGCGCCCTCGCTGGGGCTGTCGTCGCCCGCGCCCACGAACATGAGCGGATATCCGCGCGGGTCAAGCGCGCCCGCGCCCTTGAAGGGGAAGCCCGTGTTGACAGGATCGCGCGTTTTTTGGCCGGTAGCAAGATCAAGGAAATAGATGCGCCCGTCCATGGTGGCGTAAATGACCTCTACCAGATCAGGGTCAGCCTTGGCCGCATCGTACATATTCATGTGCTGCTTGGTTTCCTGCGGCCAGCGCACGATGAGGGGCTGTCCCGTCCAGCCGCAGCCTGTCCAAGAGCCTTCACCATACATTTTGGACATGCTGCCCACGGAAAACGTCCATGCGTTGGCTTCATCCAACGTTTTTTCAGATATCTTGATGGTGCCATAGGAGGCGCCGTCACGGAAATTGTTGCCGCGGAAGGTGATGATCCCCTCGGCCTTTGTATAGTTTTCGCCCTCCAGCATATCGATGGGCGCATCGGACTGATAGGTATCCACCGTCTGGCCGTTGACCTCCATGGCCCACTCTAAGCCAAAGTCCTCCGGCCGCGTGCCCTCTACGGGCGTAGGGCTGATCCTTAGAAAAGAGGCTGTCCAGCAGACCCGGCTTATCCTCTTTTTCCTCCGGCGTTTTATCGGGCACAAAAACATCCGTGAGCACCAATGCGCCCATGATGATTGCAATCAGCAATAAAAACAGTATGATAAAGAATCTGGGTTGCACGCTGCGGCGTCTGCGGCGGCGGGTCTGTTTTGCCATGGAACATTACCTCTTCGCATAATTCTTCGCGTATCAGTATACTCCAAATCCCATCCCGGGGCAACAAACGCCGCGAAAACTTCACATAAATCAGGCGGCGTTCTTGCGAAGCTCCGCTGCAAGGTCACAGATATACAGCTTGGTTTTTTCCTCCTGCGGCGCCGCGCAACGCCTTGCGCGCGCACCGGCTTTACCGGCGCCCTTTTTTTCCCCAAGTACGGCCACCGCCATGGCGCCAAGGATCAAACCGGGAATCATAAAAGAAAAGAACATGCCAAAGTAATTCATAGTGCCTCCTCATATCCATTTCGGAAATTTGTGCGTTTCCAATTCGCGCATATTTTCGTGGTTCTTGCTTCTTGTTGCATTATAATGTCTATTATAGATACTGTCAATACCAAAAATGGTATCATTAGAAACTTTTTTCTTGCTTTCCGTGTCTGATTCGGATACAATGAGAAAAAGCAAACGAGGAGGTCGCTATGAATCGCGTAAGAGAGCTTCGCCGCGCCCGCAAAATGACGCAGGAGGAATTGGGCGCACTGTTGGGTGTGCAAAAGGCCGCCATATGCAAATATGAGACGGGGCGCGTGGCCCTGCCGCCGGAGATGCTGCTAAAGCTTTGCGATATCTTCGACGTCAGCGCCGATCATATGCTATGCAGGGACGCAAATCCCATACCCAAGCCCAAAGGCGACCTTTCCACCCTTTTTATGCCCGTGCAGGACACCGTGGGCGTGCCGCTGGTCGGCCGTGTGCACGCGGGGCTGCCGATGCTGGCGGAGGAAAACATCACCGAATACATTCCGCTGCCCGCTGTCGAGGTGCGTTCGGGCGATTACTTCTATATGGAAGTCGAAGGCGATTGCATGACGGGGGAATTCATCCCCGAAGGATCGCTGGTGCTAATCAGGGTGCAGTCTCGCGTAGAAAACGGGCAGATCGCCGTGGTGCGCATGGAGGATGAGGTTTTGGTGCGCAAGGTGAAATGGATGCCGCCACACCTGATGCTCATACCTGCCAACGTGCGCTATGAGCCCCTCATCGTTTCGGAGGGGGATGTGCAGATCGTGGGTCGCGTCGTGGAAGTCAGGATAAGAGGATTATAATGATAACAACAGCGCCTCACCGCAAAAAGTGGTAAGGCGCTGCGCATTGTGTTATGTGTTGTTTAGCCTACGGGCACGACCGTCGTGCCGCCCTGCGGCGCCGGCGTCGCGTTCGTATAAAGAGGCTGCGTCCACTGCGCGTACAAGGTGATCTTGTCGCTGTAGACCCACGGCGTATTGGTCAGCACCATGCTGCCGCTGCCGTCTCTTGCGGTGTTCCAGCCCACAAAGGTGTAGCCCTCGCGCACAGGAACAGGCAGGGCGTAAGCCGTACCATAGGCAAGCTTTGCTTCCTTGGGGGATACGCTGCCGCCGTTGGGGTGGAATTTGACCTGCGCCTCGCGCGGCGTCCAGAGTGCATACAGGGTCTGTACGCCTACGCCGCCCGCCTTGGTGGAGGATTTCACGCGCGTGCCGTTCTCCCTTGCGGTATACCAGCCCGCGAATTTATAGCCCGTGCGGGTGGGTTCCGGCAGCGTGCCGTACTTCTTGCCCGCTTGGACGGTCTTGCTCTGGGTTGCGCCCAGATTATCATAGTTCAAATCGAAATAGACCAACAGCTCGCCGCCGGTAACGGGCGTGTCGCCCTGCATCCACATGGCGTAAAGCGTCACGTCTGCGTCGTACATCCACACGCCGCTGTTCTCCACACGGCTGCCGCCGTTGGGCAGCGTATACCAGCCCGCGAAGGTGTAGCCCTGCCGATAGGGAACCTCGCTAAAGGCGTAGGGCTGGCCGGGATAGACGATCACGGCGTTCATCTGCGTAAGCAGACCGCCATTAGGCTGGAATGTCACCGTATGATAGGGTGCGAGCGTCGTGAAGCTCTTGACGGGGCTTGCGTAGGATGCGCCCGCCTTGGTCACGGCAAAAAATTGATAATAGTAGGTAGTAAGCGGCGCGAGCGTCTTATAGCGGTTCACATAATACGCCACCTGCGGCAGCGCCCCGGCGCCCGCCGTATTGCTGGCGACCTCGCTCATGGAATTTCTGGACGTACCCATGAGAAGGCCGATCTTGGAAAATGTCAGACCCAGCGGATTGCGCATAACGCCGCCGCGCAGCGTCGCGCTGTCCATGGTGATCTCCACCGCGTCGTACGCGGCGACGGTCGGTGCGCCCTTCCTGTCGGCAGTCGCATCGTCCTGCGTGCGGAACCAGCCGATTTCGGTCGCGTATTCGACGCCGTTCAGCTCCACAAACAGCTTATAATAATAGATGGAACCGGGGTTGAGCACCCCGCAAAACCCCTTCACCCGGCTTTGGGAAAAGGTCAGGTCAAAGGAGGGCGTTTTGGGGGTGTAGTTTGTCGTATACCGATGGGTGTTCAAATCGGTCTTATTTGGACTCAGATAGAAGCCCACGTTATCATAGCTATAGCGCTGCGGGCAGGCAACATAGGCGTTAAGCTGCGCGCCCGACTCCGATATGTCCGACGCGTCGAGCAGCGTCACCGTAGGTCTATACGAAGCCGCCGACGCGGCCGGCGCCCATACGCCCAGTATCATACAGCTTAGCAGCACAAGCGTCAGCACGCGGTTTGCAAACTTTCTCATAGCACATTGTACCTCCATTCCTTTCGGATGCACTCATTGTATCATACAATCTATACGCCGGAGCATGCCCAAAGGTTCCCATCCGGCAAACAGTTTGTAAACAATCTTTTTCCGCTTCCATCATTTCCCGGGAAATGACAAAAAATCCCGCCTTTTATGGGCGGAATGTCAAAAGCAGCAAAAAACCAAGGATGACAATAAATACCTCTCGTTCGCTTACTGCGCCTTTTTAAGCTGCTGCAGTTCTTCACGCATCTGGTACACGAAGGATTTTAAAAACTTGATCTCATCCTCCAGCTCCTCAACTTTGGAGCGCGGCGTAAGCATGTCCTTTATAGCGGCTTGTCCCTTATACAGGGCATTGATCTTGGGCATGATTTCGTTTTCGATGCATACGTTGATCTTTGCAATATCGTCCTTTACGCCTGCAATATCGTCCTTTGTAGCCATTTCGTTGCGAATAGCCGTTAGGATTTCGATAACCTGTTTTTCGTCGATCATACGCGCGTCCTCCCATGGATGATGCTATCAAATATAAAAGAGTTGCGTCCATTTTGCAAGGGATACACGAGCCGCTTAGTTTGATCGGCAATATAGAACGCCTCTTTTTTGCATGTTCCCCATGCAAAAAAGAGGCGCCCTTGAGAATCCGGGAAAAATGAACGTTCTTACTTATTGTCAACCTCGACCATGTGCGCGATGAGGTCGCAGACCTTGTTGGAATAACCCCACTCGTTGTCGTACCACGCGACGAGCTTGACGAAGTGCTCGTTGAGGCTGATGCCGGCGTCGGCGTCAAAGATGGAGGTGTGGGGATCATGGATGAAATCGGAGGAAACAACCTTATCCTCGGTGTACTCGATGATGCCCTTGAATTCCTTGCTCTCGGAGGCGGCCTTCATGGCGGCCTTGATCTCGTCATAGGTCGCAGCCTTCTCCAGACGGCAGGTCAGATCGACCACAGACACGTCGGCGGTGGGGACGCGGAACGCCATGCCGGTGAGCTTGCCGTTCAATTCGGGAATGACCTTGCCGACAGCCTTGGCGGCACCCGTGGAGCTGGGGATGATGTTGAACGCCGCGCCGCGGCCGCCGCGCCAATCCTTCTTGGAGGGGCCGTCGACGGTCTTCTGGGTGGCGGTGGTGGCATGCACGGTGGTCATAAGACCCTCGACGATGCCGAACTTGTCATTGATGACCTTGGCAAGAGGCGCCAAGCAGTTGGTGGTGCAGGAGGCGTTGGAGACGACGGTCATATCCTTGGTGTACTTGTCCTGATTGACGCCCATGACGAACATGGGAGCATCAGAACTGGGCGCGGAGATGACGACCTTCTTGGCACCGCCCTTGAAGTGGGCGCTGGACTTTTCGATGGTGGTGTTGATGCCGGTGGACTCCACGATGTACTCGGCGCCGCAAGCTTTCCAATCGATGTCGCAGGCGTTCATTTCGGCATAGACCTTGATGGTCTTGCCATTGACGACCAGATTGCCGTCCTTGGTGGAAACGTCGCCCTGGAAACGGCCATGCACGGTGTCATACTTGAGCATGTAAACCATATAAGCGGGGTCGATGAAGGGATCGTTGATGCCGACGACCTCTACCTTGGGGTCTTCCAAAGAAGCGCGGAAAACCAGACGGCCGATGCGGCCAAAGCCATTGATACCTACTTTTGCTACCATAAACTATATCCTCCTACTAAATAATTACATATTTTCAGGCGCTTTCGCGCCGGTCAACCCTTTTCCACGACTAAATATATTCCATGAAAGGGCAGAATGCAAGCATTTTTTGCCTGTGTTCAGCTATTTCAACGGTTGCGGACACATGCATAAGCCGCGCTTATGTTCCACGCGCCTTATTTGAGGTTCTCGGGGTTGAGGCACTCCAGCTCCGGCAGCACGAAGCGGCCGTCCTTGCGGACGAGCACGTCGTCAAAATAGATCTCGCCGCCGCCATACGCGGGAGTCTGGATCATGACCAGATCCCAGTGGATGTCCGACTTGTTGCCGTTGTCGCACTCGTCGTAGCACATGCCGGGCGTAAAGTGGAAGCTGCCCGCGATCTTTTCATCGAACAGGGTGTCCTGAATGGGCGCGTTGACATAGGGGTTGACGCCCAGCGCGAATTCGCCCACGGCGCGCGCGCCCTTGTCACGATCGAATATCTTGTTGATGCGCGCCGTCTCGTTGCAGGTCGCCTCCACGATATAGCCGTCCTTGAATACAAGGCGGATATCCTCAAAGGTGAAGCCCTCAAAGAGCGAGGGCGTATTGTAGTGGATCACGCCGTTGATGGAGCCGGTGACGGGCGCTGTATAGATTTCCCCGTCAGGTATGTTCATGTGCCCCGCGCACTTGATGGCGGGCAAGCCCTTGATGGAGAAGGTAATATCCGTATCCTTGGGGCCAAGGATATGCACCTTGTCCGTTTTTTCCATCAATTCCTTCAGCGGCGTCATGGCGTTATCCATCTTGGAATAATCGAGATTGCAGACCTTGAAATAGTGATCCTCAAACGCCTCGGTGCTCATGCCCGCCATCTGCGCCATGGAGGGCAGCGGATAGCGCAGCACGCACCATTTGGTGCTGGGGACGCGAATTTTACTGTGCACCGGCTCGCTGTAGTAGCGATTCCAGAGGGAGAGCTGCTCCACGGGCACGTCGCTGTTTTCCAGCGCGTTTTCGCCGCCGCGAAGCCCAATATACGCCTGCATCTTCTTCATGAAGGCGCCGTCCGTCTCCGCCATCAGCTCCAGCTGCATCTTGTTGCAGCCCAAGAGCAGCGCGCGCTTGAGCTCGATCTTGTTGTTCCACACATACGGGTTGCCGCCCGCCTTATAGGTCTCCGCGATCAGCGCCTTGACCAGCATATCGCAATCGCCGGTCTGGTCGATCAAAACATTTTCGCCCTTTTGCACGTTGCAGGAAAAGGTGATAAGGTTGTGTGCAAGGGTTTCCACCCTGGGGTCCATCATATTGGTTTATCCTCCTATATTGATTTTCTCTTTGACGATATAGAGCGGGCGACCCTTGGCCTCATGGAGTATGCGGGCGATGTACGCCCCCATCACGCCCATGCCGACGAGGATCAGCCCGCCTAGCAGCACGAGCGCGCAAAACGCCCACAGCCATCCGGCCGCGCCGCAGGTCAGCGCACATATAAGAAGTGCAACAAAGCCCGCAAACGACAAGGCGCACACGCCGCAGCCCATCCAGAAGGGCCAAAGCAGCGGGGCGTCCGAAAAGCCCAGTATGCCATCCACGGCAAGGTTGAGCATCTTCTTGAAGGAATACTTGGTCTCCCCCGCGGCGCGCGGCGCGCGCACATATTCTACGGGTACGGCCACATAGCCCATCCACGCGCTCATGCCGCGCAGAAACCTATCGTGCTCCCGCATGGAAAGGAAATGCTCCGCGACCTTTCTGTCAAGCAGCCGGAAATCGCCCGTGTCCGGGGGAATGGGATAGGCGCTCAGCTTGTCCAGCACCCGGTAATAGCAATGCGCCGTGAGCTTTTTAAAAAGCGTCTCCCCCTCGCGGCGAATGCGCTTGCCGTAAACGATATCGGCGCCGTCCTCCCAAGCCTCCACCATCTGCAAGATGACCTCCGGCGGATCCTGCAAATCCATATCGATGATGACGAGCGCGTCGCCCTTGGCCGCGTCCATGCCCGCCGTCACCGCAAGCTGATGGCCAAAGTTGCGGGAAAAGGAAAGCACCTTCACATGCTCGTCCTCCCTTGCGATCTCCCGAAGCACGGACATGGTATCGTCCCGGCTGCCGTCGTCCACGAAAATCATCTCATACTCATAGGGCAGCAGCGCAAGCGCGTCCCGCATGCGGCCATACGCCGTGCGGGCGACCGCTTCCTCCTGATAGGCGGGGGCGATCAGTGAAATCATTTTTTTCACGGCAGGCAATCCTCCCATGCGCATATTTCTACGTTACCTATTATACCCGCTAATGGCAAAGTCCACAATCCAAATCACTTCGTATCGCAAAAAAAGTAACCAAAACCTTGCAAGCGGGGCAAAATGGGATATAATAGGTTAGCGATATTTGATTTTGTATATTGAAATAAAGGAGATTTTTTACTTATGGCAATGGTAACAACGAAGGAAATGTTTCAGAAGGCATATGACGGCGGTTACGCCATCGGCGCTTTCAACGTCAACAACATGGAGATCATTCAGGGCATCACGGAGGCGGCGAAGGACTTGAGCGCCCCCCTGATCCTGCAGGTCAGCTCCGGTGCGCGCAAGTACGCCAACCACACCTATCTCATGAAGCTCATCGAGGCGGCCGTGATCGAGACCGGCCTGCCCATCGCCGTGCATCTTGACCATGGCGACACCTTTGAGCTTTGCAAGAGCTGCATCGACGGCGGCTTCACCTCCGTCATGATCGACGGCAGCCATCACAGCTATGAGGACAACGTGAAGCTGACCAAGCAGGTTGTGGAATACGCGCACGATCACGGCGTAGTGGTGGAAGGCGAGCTGGGTCGTTTGGAGGGCGTGGAGGACGACGTGAAGGTTGAGGCCGGTCAGGGCAGCTACACCGATCCCGCGCAGGTACAGGATTTCGTCACCCGCACCGGCGTTGATTCCCTTGCCATCGCCATCGGCACCAGTCACGGCGCGTACAAGTTCAAGCCCGGCACCAAGCCGCAGCTGCGCTTTGACATCCTCGAGGATGTTTCCAAGCGTCTGCCCGGCTTCCCCATCGTGCTGCACGGCGCAAGCTCCGTCATCCCCGAGTTTGTGGAGATGATCAACAAGTACGGCGGAAACATGCCCGACGCCATCGGCGTGCCCGAGGACATGCTGCGTCAGGCCGCCCGCATGGCCGTCTGCAAGATCAACATCGATTCCGATCTGCGCCTTGCCATGACCGGCACCATCCGCAAGTGCTTTGCCGAGCATCCCGAGCAGTTCGATCCCCGCCAGTATCTCAAGCCCGCCCGCGAAGCCATCAAGGATATGGTCGCCCACAAGATCGTGGACGTGCTAGGCTGCAACGGCAAGGCGTAAGCAAAGGATGTGCGCCATGAACGAGTTGGATAACCTCATCACCATCACAGACGGCGACGGCAACGAGATCGATTTTGAGATGCTCGACATACTCGCCTATCAGGGAACGGATTACGCGGTGCTTCTTCCCTTGGACGACGAAAGCGACCCGCCCGAGGTGACCATCCTTGAGGTGGTGCACGCGGACAGCGAGGAGGGCGACGATACGCTGCGGGGCCTGGACGACGAGGTTTTATTGCAGGCCGTATTCGACGCGTTTATGGAGAAGAATAAGGATACGTTTGATTTTCAATAAATTCGGCACGCAAAAGGACGGCGCACAGCCGTCCTTTTGTTATGCTTTATTCTACCGTCAGCGGCACGAACGCCGCGCCGAGAAAATCCGCAAGCGGCGCCGGCGCCACCTTGAGCGAACACCCCTTGACGCCGCCGCTCACCTCGATAAAATCAAAAAGCTGCGCCGTCTCGTCAAAAAAGGTGGGATACGGCTTCTTCATGCCGATGGGCGACACGCCGCCGCGTTCATAGCCCGTCAGGTTCTTCAGCTCCTTCACGGCGACGAGCGCCACGCCCTTGTCCCCCAAGGCAAGAGCCGCTTTCTTTAAATCCAGCTCGCCGGATACGGGGATCACGAACACGCCGATGCCCTTTCGTTCTCCGCGCGCGCAGAGCGTCTTAAAGCTTTCGTCGGCGGACACGCCCAGAAGCGCGCACACGGCCTCCCCCGAAAACTCCATGTCGCCCAGCTCATAGTATAGCGGCGTGTAGGCGATACCCGCCGTGTCCAGCTGCCGCATGGCATTGGTTTTGATCTGTTGCTTGGGCATAGCTAACCCTCCGCCTCACATGCTGCCGCCTCTTGTTTGGCCGAGCGCACGCACCATATTGCCACGGCGCCGCCGATGATGGCCGCGCCAAGGATCGCAAGCAGCGGCGGTCTTTCGCCAAGGAATAAAAACACCCATATGGGGCCGAGCACGATCTCCACCGTGGCGATCAGCGCGCACGCCAAGGGTGTGGTCAAGCGCATAGCGTACCCCATGAGGATATGCGGCACGGACACCTGAAACAGGCCGCAGAGCAGCACGATCCAGAAAATGCCGCCGCCCATGGGCAAGGTGGTAATATCCGCCGTAAAGATACCGACGCCCGCAAAGAGATTGCCGAGCATCAGGCCCGTCAGGCGCACGTCCAGCTCCTGATCCGTCATGAAGATGATCTGCATGGCGTAGGTAGCGCCCGAAAGCAGCGCCACGGCGTTGCCGATCAAGCTCCCCGTATCGCCGGAGGCCGCAAACACGCACGCCGTACCCGCGAATGCCGCGATCACGACCAAGAAGTCGCCGGGCTTATATTTCTTATGCAAAAGCGCCATGCTGAACAGCAGAAAAAAAGCCGGCTCCACATATTGCAGCGCCACGGCGCTCGCAGCCGTCGTGCGCTTGAGCGCAAAGAAATACAGCAGGATCGTAAGACCCACGCTGATCGCGCTGCCAATGGAATAGCGATTCACAACAAAACGTATCTTGGCCATGCGCATATAGACAAATATGGTAAGGGCGGAAAGCGCGCCGCGCCACCCGGCCAGACAAAGCCCCGGCCAAGGTATGCCTTTCGCAAGAAGCCCCGAAAAGCTCCATATTACAGGGCAGGCGAGCATCATCAGCATGCCCTTGGTATTATCCTTCATGATCCCCTCCACACGGCGCGGCCTATTCTTTATATTATATCCGAATTTTTGCAGATGGGAAGCGCTTTATGGAAAAATAGTGCCGCTTTTGCCGCAACATCTTCACACGCCTTCGCTTGACGCGCTGCGGGGCGCTTGTTATAGTAGAAATACGAAACGGCCTATGCGCCGTGGATCGGAGGATTATGCCTATGAAACGCCGAATCGCGTTTTGCGCCGTGCTGGCGCTTTCGCTTATGCTATGCGCCTGTGCCGCCCCCGTGGCAGAGCAGCCGCAGCCAACGCCCGCAGCACCCGCAGCCGCACCTGCGCCAACGCCCGCAGCGACCCCCGCCGCCCAGAAGCAATATGCGATACAGGGGCCGGACGGCACCATACAATATGTGGACGCGGACGCCGTTCAAGTTTCCTTAGATAATCCAAGCGACGTCTGCCGCGCAGGCGAGGACGTGCCTCTCAACCACTGCGCGGACTGCCCGCAGGCGACCGAGGGCTACAACACCGCCATATGCTCAGAGCTTTCCTGCTGCTGCCCCTTCTGCCCCTACGCCCTTGACAGCCCCTCCTTTGCAGGATGTCAAGCCACCGATATCATCAACGCCGCCGAGCTGGAGGCCGCGCTTGCCAAACAAGAGCAGCCCGCGTCCTGATAGTCCGGCCCTTTCGCCCCATACAATACCGCACTATCTTAGCGGATGACTGACAAATCCCCCCTGGCACGGCCATTATGCCATGCCAGAGGGGATTTTTTGACGCCGTCGTTTAACCCTATACCCGCCTGCGCCTTAGGACAAGCCCAAGCCCCGCCGCAAGCGCCAGAAGCGCCCACGCTATCGGCACGCTTCCCGTAGCGGGCACGTTCGCTATCGCCATGACCGCCGTTGCAAAGGGCGTTGTAAAGCTCCCCGTATACTGCCCATCCGCAAACTGCACGCGGATAGCGTGCGCGCCGTCCCGCAAGGTGGCAAGATAGGCAGGCGTAAACGCGATGATGGTGCTGCCGCAGTCCACCGTATAGTCGCTGTCCTTTCTAAGCTGCGCGCCGTCCACGGTGACGCTGGTGAGCTTCGCGCAATCCGCCTGCACGGTGAGCGTGCCGCCGTTCCATGTGCCCGCGTACGCGTTGCCGGTATAGGCGACACCGCCTGCCATGGTGGAAGCGGAGGGTGCGGAGGGGGTGGACGGTGCGGGCGGCGTGGGCGGATTCGGTATATCCGCATACGTCGCCGTCACCGTGACCGCGCCCGCGGGCATGGGAAAGGTGGTCGTCGCGGCGGTTTTATCCGCAAAGACAACGCCATCGCTGTTCGCCGTCCATTTCTTGAATTGCTTTCCGGCTGCGGGCGCGTCCGCCGTAATGCTCACGCTCTCGCCCGCGGTATACGCGCCGCCGCCCGTACCGTTTATGACTGTGGCGGTATAGGTCGCGGGCATGGGCGCGGTGATGTCCCACTTGGCGTTGGGGTTGGCCGTCACCACAATATCTGCCGTCCCGCCGCGAAGCGCCCCTTTCGGTATGGTGATGCGCATAGCATCGGAGCAAGCCGCTGTGGGTGTGCCGGAAACGAAGATCACCGCCACCGTATCAGTCGAATACGATCCGCTTACCGTCAGGCCCGCGGGCAGGTTGGTAAACCAGTTGTAATCGAAAATGGTCTCCTTGAATGCGCCGTTTGCCAAGGTTATCTTGATGGCGGTGGCGACGATCTGCGTGCCTGTTGTGCCGTCCACCGTCACGTTATCCACCGTGGCGCCGGGCAGCGTTTTCGACAACGTGATATCCTTGCCCATCACGGCATCGATAACATCAAAGGAGGGGATCGTCCCCGTGTCGTAGCCTGTATAGCTCACCTCTATGGTATAGCCCGTGCCGCCCGGCGCGTTCGGTATGGTGTATGCGCCGTTCGCTCCGGTCGTGACCGCGCCGCCGATGCTGTTTGCACCTTTCTTGAGCTGCACGCTTGCGCCCACAAGCGCCG
>JAUNJX010000055.1 GCA_030533005.1 Clostridia bacterium
TGGCTCCCCCTGTTGGACTCGAACCAACGACACTGCGGTTAACAGCCGCATGCTCTACCGACTGAGCTAAGGAGGAACGGCACGAGTGTTATTTTACAACACTCATTTGCTTTTCGCAATACCTTTTTGGGTTTTCTGCAATTATATTTTTTGCGGCGGATCAGAAATCCACCGGCTTTCCCATATAGGCGCAGCGAAGAATTTTTGTAAGCTGCTCGCGGGAAGCCGGACGCGGATTTTCGCGCGCGCCGGACGCTTGTTCCGCTTGCTCCGCCATGGTTGGGAGGCTGGCGTCAAAAGCATCCGCCCCTACGCCGAAACGGCTAAAGGAAATGGGAATACGCATCTGCGCGCTGATCTCGCCCAGCTGCAAGGCCATAGATTCCACCAATCCCTTCCCCTCTCGCTGCTTGATGGAAAGCAGGCGCGCCATCTCCTCGTAGCGCGTGGGATCAGCCTTGGCGTTAAAGCGGATTACCTGCGGCATAAGGATGGCACTTGCGCAGCCGTGCGGCACACGCGGTTCGGTAAGGCAGACGCTGGCGGCCTGTGCAAGCGCATGGGTAAGACCCAGGGCGGAATTGGAATATGCCATGCCCGCCAAATACTGCGCATAAAAGGCGTTTTCCCGCGCCGTCGCATCACCCTTATAGGCGGGGAATACGGAGGAAAAAAGAACGCGCAGCGCGTCTGTGGCCAGCGGCACGCTAAAGGGCGTGCGTTTGGGGGTAACGCAGGCTTCCAAGGCATGCGAAATAGCGTCCATGCCGGTGTAGGCTGCCACCGCGGGCTGCGTATCCTCCAAAAGGGTGGGATCGAGTATGGCGATATCCGGCGTGAGCCGCGGGTGTTGTAAGGCATAACGCTTATGCGCCGCATAGTCCGCTATCGACGCATAGCCCGCTGCCTCCATCCCCGTACCCGCCGTCGTCGGTATTGCCGCAAAACGCGCAATACTGCGCAGGTCAAGATCGTCCAGCGCCGCGTCGGCAAGCGATTCCAGCGTTATCCCCGGGCAGGCGTAGAGCACCCACATGATCTTGGCAGCGCCCAGAAGCGTGCCGCCGCCCATGGCGACGATCCAATCCGGCTTAGATTCACGCATGGCCTTTACGCCGTTTCGCACCTCCCGCAAGGACGCGTCCGCACCGATGCCCGAAAGGATGCGCACCCGCATGTTTGCGTGCTGCAAGCAGGCTGCGGCTGTCTCCACATGACCGCCGCGGCGAAGCGAGCCCTCGCCCACCACCAGCAGCGCCCGTTCGCCTTGCAGCGTGGCGAGCGTTTGCAGCGTATCACGTCCAAAGTAGACGTCTCTGGGTACACAAAATCGCGCCATATCCGCACCCCTTTCCATGCTAGGATGCGCAATATGGCGCGATTTAATACGCTCGCTTTTACAGCTTAATAGGCTTTGGCGAAATACATGATGTGCTTGGCGGGCTTGCCGCAGTGTACGCACACATCGCCCAGCGCGGCGCCCGTATCATGCAGCGGCATGCAGCGGGTGCTCGCGCCCGTCGCCGCTTTGATCTCGTCCTCGCATTCCCGCTCGCCGCACCATGCCGCACGCACAAAGCCCGTTTGCACACCCGCTTTCAGCTCCTCAAAGGTGCGCGCGTCCACGGTCTTGCCCTCGCGCATGGCAAGGGCTTTGTTGAACAGACCCTTATGCACATCGTCAAGCTGCGCCTTGAGATTCTCGGCCAGATTCTCCATAGGCAAAAACTGCTTTTGAAGATCGTCCCGGCGCACGATGACCACCTGATTGTTTTCGATATCCTTGGGGCCTACCTCCAAACGGATGGGCACGCCCTTCATCTCCCACTCGTTGAACTTCCAGCCGGGGCTTTGATCCCGGTCGTCCATCTCCACGCGCAGACCCGCCGCCTGCAATTGCGCAAGGATTTCCCTCGCCTTATCCAGCACGCCTTCCTTGTGCATGGCGATCGGCAGCACGACCACCTGAATGGGCGCCACGCGCGGCGGCAGCACCAAGCCGCGATCATCGCCGTGCACCATGATAAGGCCGCCGATCATGCGGGTGGATGTGCCCCAAGAGGTCGTAAAGCAGTATTCCAGCTTGCCCTCGCGGCTCAAATATTGAATTTCATAGCCGCGGGCAAAATTGTCGCCCAGATTATGGGAGGTACCCATCTGCAGCGCCTTGCCGTCCTGCATCATGGCCTCCATGGTGTAGGTCGCCACAGCGCCCGCGAATTTTTCCTTCTCGCTCTTGCGACCCGTGATCACAGGGATCGCCAGCACGTTTTCGGCAAAGTCACGATAGACCTCCAGCATGCGCATGGTCTCCTCCTGCGCCTCGTCAAAGGTCTCATGCGCGGTATGACCCTCCTGCCAAAGAAATTCGCTGGTGCGCAGGAAGGGGCGCGTGCTCTTTTCCCAGCGCACGACGTTACACCACTGGTTCATCAGCACTGGCAGGTCGCGGTAGGACTGTATCCAGCGCGAGTACATGGAGCCGATGATGGTTTCGCTGGTGGGGCGGATCGCCAAGCGCTCAGCCAACACCTCGTTGCCGCCCTGCGTGACCCACGCAACCTCGGGCGCAAAGCCTTCGACATGCTCCGCTTCTTTAAGAAGCAGGCTTTCGGGGATAAAGAGCGGGAAATACGCGTTCTTCACGCCCGTGGCCTTGAACCTTGCGTCCATCTGCTGCTGGATCAGCTCCCACACGCCGTATCCATAGGGCTTGATAACCATGCAGCCCTTTACGTCCGAATAGTCCACCATGTCCGTCTTTAAAATGACGTCGGTGTACCATTGCGGAAAGTCCTCGCTGCGCGACGCGATGTGCTGTACAAAAGTCTCGTTGTTCTTTGCCATGTTTTCCTCCAAGTATCATTGATGCAGTTTTACTGCAAAATATCGTCGATCAATTGTTTTAAATAGGTATCCGAATCAGCCTCCGCCCCCGGCAGCTCCCCGTCGATCACCGACGCGACGATCTCGTCCACCGTCCACATGCGGGGCGCTTCCTCCGCCTCCGGCGCTGCGTTCGCTTCCGCAGCGGGTACGTCCGGCATAGGCAAGGGCGCAGCTTCGGGTTCCTCCGCAGCCTGTTCTTCCCATGCGCGTTCCGGCGCGGCTTCTTCCTCCGCAGGCTCTTGGGCGGGTTCGTCCTCCGCGGGTTCTTGTATAGGCTCGCACTCCTGCCCCGGCAGCTCCCGGCCTTCGATCGCATAGATGCTCTGCATCAGCTCCGCAGGATTCGCATACGCCTCGGGGGTCTCCACCTCCGGCGCAAGCAGCGCGTCCTTCATGGACTGTATCTCCTCAAGCTGCGCCGCATTGTCGGTAAACACCAATGTGCGCCGCATCCACGCATCCAAGGATGCCAGCTGCTCCCTTGCCTGCTTGGCCGCGGTGGCCAGCTGGGCGTTAAGCATCTGCGTATTGCTGTTGTGTTCTTTTGCGGCGGTTTCAGCCTGCATAAGCATGCCGAGCGCTTGTTCCTTTGCCTGTGCAAGCGTAGCCGCTGCCTGCTGCTCCGCCTGCGCGAGCGCGTTATCCGCCTGTTCCTTTGTGGTGGAAAGCAATGTGTCCGCCTCTTGCCGGGCGCCGGACAGCAGCGTTTGCACCTGTGCTTCCGTCTCCGCCAGCCGGTTTTTGGACAAAGCCTCCACCTGCGTCATAGCGGCGACGAGCGCGCCTTCGCGCTCCTGATACGCCATGATGCGCGTTTCCTGCTGCTGCAGCTGGCTTTTAAGCCCGTTCATTTCCTGCGTCAGCGCTTGCAGGGCGTTTTCCTTGTCGGTCAGTTCCTTTACCTTTGCCGAAAGCTGATCTTCCAGTTCCTTTTCGTGTTTGCGCATTGTCCCATCCTCCTAAAAATCCATCTTTTCTTGCAGCGCGTTTGCGGCGGGCGTGCAGCCCATATGCCGATATCCCTCCGGCAGCACGATGCGTCCCCGCGGCGTGCGGGCGATCAGGCCAAGCTGTAAAAGGTACGGCTCATAAACATCCTCGATGGTCGTAGCATCCTCGTTGGTAGCGGCGGCAATGGTATCCAAGCCCACAGGACGGCCGCCGAATTTATGGATCATGGTGTCGAGCATGCGTCTATCCACCGCGTCCAAGCCCATTTCGTCGATGGAAAGCATCTCCAGACCCGCCTGCGCCGTAGCAAGATCGATCCTGCCGCTGCCGATGACCTGCGCAAAATCGCGCACGCGTTTCAACAAGCGGTTCACCACCCTAGGCGTGCCGCGAGCGCGTGAGGCGATCTCCAAGGCGCCCTCCTCGTCGATATCGACGGAAAGAATCTCGGCGCTTCGGGTAATGATCTGCAAAAGATCGGCGGGCGCATAATGCGCAAGCTGTTCCTTGATGCCAAAACGATCCCGCAAGGGGGACGTCAAAAGCCCCAAACGGGTCGTCGCACCCACCAGCGTAAAGCGCGGCAGATCCAGACGAATAGAGTGCGCCGAAGGCCCCTTCCCGATGATGATATCCAGCGCATAATCCTCCATGGCGGGGTAGAGTATCTCCTCCACATTGGCGTTGAGCCTGTGAATCTCATCAATGAACAGAACGTCGCCCTCGGCAAGATTGGTCAAAAGCGCCGCCAGATCCCCCGCATGCGTGATGGCGGGGCCGGAGGTGGTGCGCAGATTGACGCCCATCTCGTTGGCGACGATCGCGGCAAGCGTCGTCTTGCCCAAACCCGGCGGGCCGTAAAACAGGGCGTGATCCAACGTCTCTCCCCTCTTTTTCGCGGCCTCTATGTAAATGCGCATGTGTTCCTTCACATCATGCTGCCCTATATACTCGTTCAAATAGCGGGGACGCAGGCTATAATCCGCCTGTATGTCCTCATCGAGCATGGAGGAGGTTATCAGCCGTTCTTCCATCACTTCCCGCTCCTTTTCACCATCTCACGCAGGGCAAGCGTGATCATATCCTCCACCCTTGCACATTCCTCCTGCACAGCGCCCACGGCGCGGCCAGCCTGCACGCCGTCGTAGCCCAGCGCCACCAGCGCCGCCACAGCCTCCGTGCGCATATCCATCTTGCCCGCGTCCGCCTTGCCGGCGACGGGCGACGCGATCATATCGTCGCTGTCGATCTTCTCCTTGAGCTCCAACAGCACGCGCGCGGCCGTTTTGCGCCCCATGCCCGGTATCTTGTCAAACGCTGCCGCGTTTTGCGTATACACAGCCCCCGCGATATCCGTGGGCAGGAGGGTACTCAATACGCTCAACGCGAGCTTTGGCCCCACGCGGTTTACGCTCAAAAGCTTTCTAAACATCACGCGCTCCTCCGCTGTAGCAAAGCCGTAGAGTGCGTTGACGTCCTGCGTCTGGTAAAAATGCGTCAGCAGCTTGGCCTGTTCGCCCAACACAAGGGTCTTTCGCGTGTTGGCGCTGCAAAACAGCTCATACCCCACGCCCATAGCGTCGATCACGGCGCTGTCCTGCGTGATCTCCGCAACCGTTCCGCGTATATATGCATACATCCGTTTTACCTCACCGGATCCTAAATTCTTCCGCCGCAGGGCCCATGGTGTTGGCATGGCATATCGCCGCGCCCAACGCGTCCGCCGCATCGTCCGGCTTGGGCGTTTCCCGAAGCTTCAAGAGGATGCGCACCATCTGCTGCACCTGCGTTTTATCCGCATGACCGTCGCCGGTGACGGCGAGCTTGATCTGCATCGGCGTATATTCATAAAGCGGCGCGCCAAACTGCTGTGCTGCAAGCAACGCAACGCCGCGCCCGCCGCCCACCTGTATGGCCGTGGTGACGTTGCGGGCAAAAAACAGCTCCTCAAAGGACACGGCCTCCGGCTTATGGGTCTTGCAAAGCGCCTGCACGCCCGCGTACAGCCTTTCCAAGCGTTCGGGAAAGGGCATGCCCGCCTTGGTCTCGATCACGCCGTAATCCACCGGGCGCATGGAAGCGCCCTTGGTCTCCACCACGCCGTAGCCGAGTATGGCGTAGCCCGGATCGATGCCCAATATAATCAAAGCCGCACCTCTCACAAAATAATCCATAATTATTGTAGCACATGGGAAATAAAAAGAAAAGCGCCCTTTAACGGCGCTCAGCTTTCCAAGTTTTCTATGAATTCATCGATCTGGGCAAGCTCCTCAAACGCGATGCCCGCCTGCAGCTGCGCAAGCAGCGCTTCGTCCGCGCCGCTTACGTCCCATGTGGGATCGATGATGCGCTCGCTCTGTAGGCTTTCAGGATCAGTCTGCATGATGACGGTTTTGCCGTCCGCTATCGTGAGTATAAGGTGCGCCGGGCAATAGCCCGGCCTTTGCTGCCTGAGCACGACCCGTTCGCGGCTGAATTCCTCAACGGTATAACCGGGGAACATCTCGTTGAGGTCGCTTTGCGTGCAGCCCACGATGCTCCCGCTTTTTTGCGGATACGCGTGGCCGCAGCTTTCAAACACGGTTTGTATCATCACCTGCGCCTGTGGGTGCACGCCCGCTTCGCCTATGGCGTCCACACGCGCCGCCTCTACGGGCGCTGCGGAGGGCGTGAGCGCAACAAGCGGCGTGGGCGCCGCCTGCGCCTCTTGCGCGGGCGCTTTGGAGGAAACCGCAAACCCCAGCGAAACGCCCAACAGAAACAGCGCTGCGCCGCAAAGGGAAAAAAGAGTATAGCATTTTGCGCGATTTTGCGCGGCAAACATATCCATACCCAAAGTATTGCCCGTTTTTTATGAAAGTAAACCCTAGCCCAGAAGCAGCAGCAAAAGCACGCCGGGTATGCCCAGAATACCCACCAGCAGGGAATTAAACGGCGTAAGCTCCAAGCTCAAGCCAAACATGCCTCCCAAGAAATTGAACGCCAGCAGCATCAGCGCACCGATCAGGGCGTTGCCCACGAGCTTGACGATGATCTTGGCGGATATTTTGAACAGGCCGCATAGGATCTTCAGGATCAAAAGGCCGACTAAAAAGGCGATCAGACAAATAAAAAATACGCTCAATTCGTTCCTCCCCGCCCGCGCTTGAGCAAAAACATATACTTGCGCCGGGCTGTTTCTATGCCATACGCCGCAAAGTCGATCAACTCCGGATCGCGGACGCTTTCAAAATATTCCACGGCGTCCTTCCACTCCTGCAGCGCTTCCTGTACGCTTTGCGCATAGCGCTGCGCGGCATTTTCACGTTTTGGATACAGCATTGTGCCTGCTCCCCCTGTTTCCTTTTTGCAAGGAGTATGCACAAGCCGCGTTTATTTTATAACGGCGCTCCTTCTAAGCAGCTTCACGATATAGTAAACCATGACGGTATAGATCGGGATCATAACCGCCTGCTTGAAAAGGCGCTCCCATATGACCAGCCAGGGCACGCCGTACAGCCAGACCAAGAGCGCCGTGTTGAGCAGCACGCTCCCCACAAGCTGCCCCGCAGCAACGGCAACAAAAAGCCGTTTGAAGGTGACGGGCTGCTTCTTCATAAAGAACAGGCCGGGAATCAGCCCAAAGAGCACCCCCACAAGGGTAAACCACGGCATGAAGGGTCCTTTGGGAAAGAGCAGCGCCTGCAAAAGATCCGCCAGGCCGCCTACCATGCCGCCGTATAAAGGCCCGTAAAGCACGCCCGCCAGTATGACAGAAAGCACGCCAAAGCCAATTTTTACCGAATATACGCCGAAGCTGAACAACGGAACGCTGCCAAGCCCGCCCAGTATCGTACCTATGGCAACCAGCAACGCGCATACGACAAGCGTTCTCGTGCGTTCACTGACGTTTCCGCCGTTTTCCATGACAGACGCCCCCTCCATCGCAGTTTTCAAAACAACCTTTGCCATTATATCCCCAAAGGCGCCACATGTCCAGCTTTCTAGCGGCCAATTTGCACGGCGCTCACATCATAGGTCGCGCGGATGGCGGAGCCCATGGTCGCCTCGTCCATATAGCAAAGATAGAAACGTTCCGAAAGGCCGCTCATGTAAACGCTGGTCATGGGAAAGTCCATCAGCGCCGCGTTTTGCCCCGTGATAAGATCGTAGACCCATAACGTATAGGGGAAGGGATCCGCCGCCACGGCGGTTTGGGTATCCTCCTCGTTCGCGCCCTCGCCCTCGCCGCCGGAAAGACGGTTCTCAAAGTAATACAGTTTTGTGCAGTCCCGCGACCAGAAATAGCTGTACGCCGCAAAGGCGTCCGTGACGACGCGGCTTTCGCCCGTTTTCATATCGAGGAGGATGAACGTATCCTTCCCCTGCGCGTCCTCCATCTCGTTGGCCGCGCGGTTGACCGCCATATAGGCTCCATCCGGGGAGATCACGAAGGAATCGCCCTGCGTAAAGGTCTTGCGCACGCCGCCCTCCGGCTTGATGCGATAGATCACGGCGCCCGCGCTCAAATCAGACTGCACAAAATACAAATTGCCGTCGCAATAGTCGATGCTGCCCTCGTCCGCACCGTTTTTATCCACAATGCTGTAGCGTTTGGCCTCGTCCGGCACGTTGAAATCATATTGATGCACCTGCATGGCGCTCGAACCGCTCACGGCATAGATGGTGGAGCCCAGCGCATCCCATGTATAGGCGCTGATCATATCGCCAAAGCCCACCGTAGAAAGATCGACCAGCAGCTCCTTGGCCTCCACGTCGAACACATACAGGTGCGTGCTTTCCGCCGCGCGCTCGAGCACCGCAAGCTTACGTCCGTCCGGCGCATACTGCGTCGATTCGATGGTCTCGAACTCATAGGGGAAAAGGCGCTTTGTATTGCCCTGCAAATCCATGGTGTAGAGCATCTCAAAATTGTAAACGTCCCCCGTCACGTCGTCCGTGGTCACGCGCTTGCTGTAGAGCACGCCGTTTTTCCCGGGCAATGTGCAAAGATACAGCCCGTCCGGCAAAAATACGTCGCCCGCCTTGACCTCCCCGTTTTGCCTGTAGACCTCATGCCCGTAGGCAGCCTTGTAGTTCATCTCCTCGGCGTAGGGAGGCAACGCGCCTTGCGCAAGCTCGATCGCGCTCCACTGCGCGGGAAGGGTATTGGCCGTAAGCGCAAGCGTTTGCTCCTTGTAGCGCTCCGCCTCCGCAGGCGTGTCAAAGGGCGCGGAGATCAGCACGATACGTTCCCTGTCCGACGTCAGCGTCGGCTGCATGTCCATTTCCCGCGAGATCACGCCGCTGCAATAATCTCGATAGGCGTCCGCCGTCACAAAAAAGTGCGTGCCCGCTTCCACCAGATCGGCAAATTCCTCCTCCTGCGCCACCTGCGGCGTGGGAATGGGTTTTATATGGATAAGAAGGCTGTCCTCCGCCTCCTCAACACGGAACATGCTCTCCTGCGCAAGCTGCACGAAGATGCTCACGGTATCGCCGTCGGCCAGCATGTGCAAAAAGCACCCCTGTATGCCAGGTATGTTGGAAAGATCCACCGTGCGGGCATAGTCCCAATAGGCTATGGCGGGCAGCTCGATGACAAGCCGCGCGGGTGCCGGAAGCATATACACCTCATAGGCCGGCGCCGCGAGCAGCGTTTTTTCGTCCGCGCTCCCCGACAGACGGCTGCCGCCCACAAAGGAAAGCGTAAGCGCGATATCCTCGCCCTGCGCGCTTGCCGTCAAGGTCTTTGCGTTCGCATCCTCGATCGGCACGCCGCCGCCCACGCGCGTACCCGCGCGTGTAAAATCCGCATACAGCGCCGCATCCGTTGCATCGACAGCTTCCTCCTGCGCGCCGCAGGCACACAGGCACAGGCATGCAAACAGAAGCAGCAATATGACCCACATTGTTTTTATTATTTTCAGCATGCTGCAAGTATACCATATCCGCGACCGCTTGCGAATACCAGTTTCGGGTGCGTACAGGCGGTTTTCATACTTTGTTTGCATTTGCGTATCGAAAAAGCCTTTGCAATCATGCGCCCATTTGCTATAATAAACTGCATATGTACGAATATCCTATGAGGAGGATTATAGAAATATGAAATGCAGTAAGTGCGGTGCCTACAATGAAGATTATATGGAGTATTGTGAAAATTGCGCGGCGCCGCTGACAGCAGATCCTGAACCCGATCCAGAACCCGCGCAGCAATCGTCGGAAGACGGACAGGCTTCCTGGGGATTCGTGCGCGCCCCACGCTGGGTACAGCCGGAGTTCGACGCTAACACCATCAGCGAGGACGATATCCCTTCGGATTATGATGCAGGACGCCAAACGGCCGCCCCCGTGCAGCCGCCCATACAGCCGCCCGTACAGCAGGCGCCGGCCTATGGGCAAGCGCCCGTTTATACCCAGGCGCCCGCATACGGCAGCGCACCTGTCAATGCGCCCATTTATGGCGCGCCCGCCTATGGCGGCGCACAGGCGCCCGTACCGCCCCAGCAGAACGCGGCCGCCTATCACAAGGCGCCCTCCTTTGGCGCACAGCAACCGCAGCAGCCGTCGCAGCCCCGCTACGCCGCCCCCGGCGCGGATTATGCGCCCGCAGCGCCCCAAGCGCCCTACATGCAGGGCGACGGCCGGGACGGCGTCAAATTTGCCGATCCTATCGATGATGATTATTACGGCTTTGACGCCACTGCCACGCCCGCCAAGACCAAGCATTACAGCAAAAAGGGCGCTAAGCCCAAGCGCAGCGGCGCAAAGGACAACAGCCAGCTCAAGACCATCCTGTTCTGGGGTGCCGCGGGGCTGTTGGTCGTGCTCATCATCGTGTTCACCATCATCTTCTTCGTCAACCGCAACAAGGATGACGGCCCTGCCGGCGATGCCCCCGCAGCGCAAAGCGCGCTTGCAGGAACCCCTTCCGATGGCACGGATGCGGAGCCGGAGGATGAAAAGAAGGACAAAACGCCCTTCCTCGGCGGCCTGTTCAGCAAGAGCCCCATCACCAAGCCCGCCACCATTGAAGAAGGCGTCACGGCAGACGGCGACCCGGCTTATATCATCACCGTCTATGCCAAGAACAAATCCACCGTGCGCTTCACGGCCGGCTCTCTGGTGAAGGAAAATCCCATCAAAGACGGCTCCTTGAAGCTTCGTATCCCCAAGGAGATCTGGATCCCCGACGAGCCCGTGGATGCGGCTACCATCGAGGTCTATCCCGATATCGTCGTGATCAACAAGGACGGCGAAGAAACCCCCGTGGAATTCAGCAATCCCATCATCATTGCGCTTCCCACCATCGACCTGACGCTTAGCGATCCCACAACCGCCAGCGTCACCACCATGGATGGCAACGTCAATGTGGCGGGTATGGTAGGCGATACCACCGCAGAGGTGTTCGTCAACGAAATGCAGCTTTATCTGGACGAATCCGGCAACTTCACCGGCACCTACACCGTAACGGCGCCCGGCATGAACGAGGTCAAGGTCGAAGCGCGCAAGAACGGCTATCAGATCGCCCGTAAGAGCTTCTCCGCCGAGCTTTCCGCCGCGCCCGCGCCCACCGATCCCGCCGTTGCCGCGACGACGCCCGGCGCCTCCGCCCCCGCGGCCAGCGGCTCTATCCCGGCCAATGCCACCGCCGTAGCGTATGTCACCACGGCCGACCTCAATGTGCGCGACGCCGCCGCCCCCTCCGCCAACGCGCTTGGGCAGCTTCCGCTGTGCACCAAGATCTATGTGATCGCAGAGGACGCGGGCAACGGCTGGGCTAAGATCGTCTACAACAACGGCGAAGCCTATTGCTCCGCGCAATACCTGCGCATCGTATCCCCCGCCGCCGATTATCGCACCACCACAGCGACGGTCAATACGGATAACCTCAAGCTGCGCAGCACCTCCTCCACCTCCGGCGAAATTCTCACGCAGCTGGCAAACGGCGCGTCCATCAGCTTTATCAAGGACGCCGGCTCGGATTGGAGCATGGTGGAAAACAACGGCCTGATCGGCTATGTCGCCTCCCAGTACATCTCCAAGTAAGCAAAACGCATACGAAGCATGGGCTGCGCCGCAATCGTGCGGCGCAGCCCTTCTATTCGAGCCTATCAGGTAGAGCCTATCAGGAAGCCAAAGCATCGTCGCAGGAAAGGACATCTTTATGAAGATTTGGGGCACCATACACAACGATCATCAAATCATCGCGGATACCGTACAGGAGTTTCCCTTGTCGCCCAACGCCGTCGCCGACTGGAGCGCCATCATCGGCGCGCTGTGCGAAGCGCTGGATCTCTCCCGCCCCGTGATACTCAAAAAGCATCTGCACGATATACGCAAATTCTCGCGCACCTCCTTTAAGCCGGATGATTTTATGGAGAGCGTACACTTCGACCGCTTTGATATGGAAATTTTTCCAGAAGAAAAAAAGAAATAAAATCCGCCATCCCGCGCATGCTAACCCCATCACAGTAAGGAGAGGAACAGCATGGATACTTTGGCATTGATTCTCATGGTCATAGGCGCGTTGAACTGGGGGCTGATCGGTTTGCTCCGTTTTGATCTTGTGGCCGCCATCTTTGGCGACATGACGGTATTATCGCGCATCGTGTATGCCCTTGTGGGCCTTGCGGGCGTTTGGGGCATCGCGCTGTTGTTTCGCCGGGACGGCAAAAAGCACGAATAAACCGCGCAGGATGCAGGTATAAAAAAGCGAGGCGCACGTGAACCTGTCAAGGAAAAGTAGAGAAGAAAAAAGTTAAGAGAAGCCCTGTTCGATTTTGAATTGAACAGGGCTTTTATAACCGAGGGAGGA
>JAUNJX010000092.1 GCA_030533005.1 Clostridia bacterium
AAAGTCGCAAGCGGCTGATGGATATCGCGGTGGAAAATCTACAGGCGTACCTGAAAGGCACGCCCGTCAACGTGGTGAACGGATAGGGGCGACGCTATTCCCATGTAAGCTTGCCTGTCTTGATCGCCTCGTCGTAACGGGATATCTTGTAGTCCAGCCGCTCCATGGTGCGCTCGATCGCCTGCTTTTGTTCCCCTAGCCGCGCGCGCTGTTCCAATAAAAGCTCTCGCCGGGCGGGGATGGTTTCCTCGCCCAGCTGCGTGAGCCGGACGTATTCGATCATGGCCTCCACCGGCAGCCCCGCGCTTCGCATGCACTTGGCAAGCTCCACCCACCTGCAATCCTCCTCCGTGTAATCCCGAAGGCCGCTTGCGGTGCGGTGCACGGGCGGGATCATGTGCACGCGCTCATAGTAGCGCAGCGTGTCCGCCGTGAGGTCGTATTTTTTACTTACTTCCGCTATGGTCATATAAGTCCCCCTGTCAGCCGAGGTCATTCCCTTTTTCAATCGAGGGAGATGAGCTCGTATTCGCGTACGCCCACGCCCAGCGCGTCGGCCGTTTCTATCGTATGGACGCCGTTGCGGGATTCCATGCGCTCGATGAGTGCGGCCTTGCCAACGTCGGCGGAGGCGTATACCGCGTCCACGCTGGCCTGATCCACGGCCACCGGGTCGAGCGACGCGAACACGCCTATGTCGGCCATTTCCGGCTCATGCGGGTTAGAGTCGCAGTCGCAGTCCACGGAGAGGCGGTTGGCAACGTTGATATAGGCCATGTTGCGCCGTCCCATGTATTCTACGACGGATTTGGCGGCGTCCGCCATGCTCTCGAGGAAAGCGTCGTGCTCCGCGTCCCACATATGCGCGGGGTCGCCCGCGCCGTGGATGTGCGCCTTGCCGTGGGCGGAGCTTACGCCGATGGAGATGTTCTTGAGCGCCCCGCCAAAGCCGCCCATCAGATGCCCCTTGAAGTGGGAGAGCACGAGCATGGAATCATAATTCTCCAAATGCGCGCCCACGAAGTTTTGAGAAAGGTGCGTACCGTTTGTGACCAGCAGCGGCATTTCCCCCTCCTCGTCCATGATATCACAGGGCGCGATCGCTGCAAAGCCGTGCGCCTTGATTGCCTCATGGTGCGCCTCGCTCGTGTTGCGGCGACCCTCATAGGCCGTGTTGCACTCCACGATCACGCCGTTTACGTCCTTTACCAACGGCGCGATCAGCGACGGCTGCAAAAAATTGTGCCCGCCCGGCTCGCCCGTGGACAGCTTGACGGCTATCTTGCCGTGAAGCGGCGCGCCCAGCGCGCGATAGAGCTTTTGCAGCGCCTCCGGCGAGATCTCCTTGGTGAAATAAACCTTTGCCTTACCCATAATAAAATTTCCTCCCGTTTTGTTATTCCTGTGCCGGCGGCGTTTTGCCGCATGCTTTTTGCGTCCGCCTTGCCGCGTAAGCGCTTTTTGTAAGCATAACACTTGGAGCTTGCTCCAAGTCAAGAGGGACGCGCTTTTATTTTGCGCGCCCTGCGGGGCAAACATGCAAATGTTTTTGTAAAAGCCTTGACAAACGAATATGTAACCGTTACAATTACATTAAATTGTAACTGAACTGATTACATGCAACGGATCGATCCATGCAAAATCGTCGCAACCGTTTAGGAGGTTATCATGCGTAAAACTGCTTTATTGCTTTCCGCCCTGCTGCTTGCCCTCGCCCTTACCGGCTGCGCTGTGGCGCCGCTGCCCGCGCCGGATGCGGTGGCGTCGCCCCTGCCCGCCGCGATGGACGCGCAAGCCGAGATCGCCGTGCAGCCCCTTTCCGTGGCGCCCGCGAGCGCCGGATGCGGGTGTGACAGCTGCCCCAATCCTGCAACCTGCGATCTTTCGGGCTGCAAGAACGCGACCTGCCCCACGGCCGTAGCGGCGGGCGCGGGCAGCGCCGCCTGCCCCAATGCCGCCACCTGTCCCAAT
>JAUNJX010000056.1 GCA_030533005.1 Clostridia bacterium
TAACTCGCGCTGACCGGACGGTAAATCAATTTGCGCAAAACTATTGACGGTACCAGCAACGAGTAAACATCCGTTGTAAACGGCGCCTGCACAGGCCATGTAATGTCAATAAGCGTTTTTATAAGATACTCTCTGTCTTCTGCCGAGACATTGCGGGAACGGCTTCCGGGGTGCGGTAAGTCGCTATTCTTTGCAAAAAGCGAAGCGCCACTGGTCGCCAAATGCGTAAAGGCTAACAGCGACAATATCAAATTCGCCAACAGCAAGGCATGTTGTATTTACCGTGTGACCGTTAGGTAATTGTATCTCTCTGCGATCGCTTGCGTCGCATTGAAATTTACCCTTCCACTTGCCCGTCCCAACATTGATAACAGAGTTCGTTTGCAGGGACTTTGCTTCAATACGAAACTCTTTCCCCTTGTAGCAAAACGAAATATCGCCCTTGCTTGTGCGGTCGTGATCGTCGTATTTCATCAAATTGGTTATGTTTTTGTGTCCTTCAAAATATGTTCTTGCTTTATACTCGCTAACATAGCCAAACATAAACCCACGCAACGACGGATTATCATCCACAATTTTTGTGAGCTCATCTGCGGAAATTTGCCATTTTTCAAGAATTGTAGCCATAGAACAAACTCCCTTCAGATTATGAACAATCCTATCACATACGTTGGCCGACCTCAAGAATTTCAGCCAGTATAGGTGATTTATCCGCTAATTCTCGTCTTGTACTACAGGTTTGAATTCTATTTGCAGCCGCCCTCGCTATTCCCACACGAGGGTGATCCTGCCGTCCCTTGCGGGAGCTATCGTGCCCTTCGCTTTGAGGGTTTCGGTCATGAACTCCTCCCATGTGCCCGCATAGGTTTCTACGATTTCGGTGATGTATTCCGGCGCCACCGTACCGTCCCACATGGCGACGGTATAGAGCGTGTCCGGGTCTATCGCCGTGCCGTCTGCAAGCGCCACCGAAGCATACACCTCCCCGCGCGGCTTCCAAGGCGCAACCGTGCATTTGAGGCCGGAGAACGCAAAGACCGCGTTGACGTCCGTATCGCCGTAGTTCGTGATGTGCGTGATGGCCTCCATAAACTGCCGGCCGCTCATCGTCGCCTTGATGAGCGTAGATTTGTTTTCCAAGGAGCGCGGCTTGAGGGATTTGATATCGTCAGCATCCAGCTCACCCTTGTACATGCGCATGAGATTGCCGCGATAGGCGACGTTATGGGCGATAAGCCCGATATCCGCCCCCGCCTTCTCACGGTACATATCAGCGATGAAGAAGGATGTGTCGAGTATGGTAAAGTCCTCTGCAACGGTGGCGACCGGTTCGGGTTCCTGCACTTCCTCCGTTTTGAAAGGGTGCACGTCGTTGTCGGCGATGCACTGTGCGCCCGTTTTTTCGCCAAGCGTCATCGCCAACGCATCCTTGCTAAAGGAAATGTTGGATTTGACATCCGGCAAGGCAAAGGTGAGCTGCGAGAAGTAGCGTCCTTTATTGATCGCATCCTCGATGCCGGAGAGATATTCCGCGTTGTTGAGCGGCACATCCTTGACGTTGCTGAACATCAAATTTTCTCCGATGAACGCATTTTGTCCCTCGATGGAGGTGAAAAATTCCAAGTACCGCTGGATGGCGTCCTTCTCCGCCTCGGTATGCTCCTTGATGGGAACGCCGACGGTGACGTTGATATTGTCCACCAGAAAACCATTCTCGCCGGTCGTGCTCGGAAAAGGCATGTAGCGAATGTCGTACACCTCGGAGCGCGTTCCGCCCACGGGATAGTTATACATGGCGATCTTCCCCTCTTGGAATTCCTCGCCGCGCGTGGTAGCGCTGTAGGAAAAGTGCTCCTCAAGGATTATATCGTTGTCGATGAGCGTTTGAAGCATATCGTAATACGGCTCCATGTGCCCTGCAAAGGTTGCGTTGCCGTTGATGAATTCCTCATACCAGCTACGGTTTTCTATGCCGCCAAACAATTCCTCATAAACAAACGCCGTGGTGACCGCATTAAAATTCGTTTCGTATTTCGCGTTGGGATTCCAAGGCTGCACGGTTCCGTTGGTATCCTCCCTGATTCGCAGGCAAAGGGCAACGAATTCTTCAAAGGTTTTCGGCGTTTCCCAGCCGTATTGCTCAAACAGGGTATTGTTATACAGCATACAGGTGATCGTGGAGGGGCCGGGCAGAAAATAGATGTTGTCGTCTACCGCCAAACGGTTGAGCGCCTCGTCCTGATAGCTTCGCACGAGCGGATTCGCGGACAGCTTTTCAAAATACTGCACCGTTTCCTCACTGTCAAAATACCCAGCCGAAACGAACATGATATCCGGCGCATAGCCGCTTTTCACGTTGTCCGCCATGGGGCGGGATGTGCCGCTGCCGCCGGTCTGCGTGCTAACGATGATCTGCACATCCGGATTTTGGCTTTCAAATTCCGCATTCAGGTGGCCAATGTAGTCGTTGCCTGTGGTGCCCACAAACAGGGTGGTTTTTTCAGGATCGATTTTTTGATAGGTGAGTATCTCATTATCCGCCTGCCCGAGCTTCGCCTGCTTTCCGTTTGCGGCGCACGCGCAAAGACAGAAAAGCAGAATAGCGCACAAGGTAAGTGTGGCGATTCGTTTCATCATGATTGCCCCCCATTCTTGTTGTTGAGTATCTTATCCGTTTCGGCGATCAGCTCCGTCGTGTCGATCGGTTTCCCCAGATGCCCGTTCATGCCGGCGACCCTTGCCTTTTCCACGTCCTCTGCAAACACGTCGGCGGTCATGGCAATGATGGGGATGGTCTTTGCCTGTGCGTGCGCGCTCTTTCTGATCGCGGCCGCAGCTTCGTACCCATCCATACCCGGCATCTGGATATCCATGTAGATGATAGCATAACAGCCTGCGGGCGCGTGCATAAAGCGTTCGACGCCTTCCCGTCCGTCAGAAACGAGATCCACCGTAAAGCCCGCCTGTGTAAGCAGCTTCCTGGCAATGATCTGGTTGACGCGGTTGTCCTCAAATACAAGACACCGTTTGCCCAAGAAGGGAACGCCCTCTATCGGTGCATGCGGCACACGCTCCGCCTGCCTGACCTCCGTTTCCTCAAAGAACAGCTCCACCGTAAACGCGCTGCCCTTCCCTTCTTCGCTTTGGCAGGTGATCATGCCGCCCATGGCGTTGACATAGCTTTGGCAAATGGATAAGCCCAGCCCGGTTCCTTCTATTTTGCTGACCCGCTTATCATCCACGCGGGCAAAGGCATTAAAGATGCTCTTTAGGCTTGCCGCCGGTATGCCGATGCCGTTGTCGCACACCGTAAAACGTATCGTCGTAATGCCGGCGCGCAAGGAGGGTATCTCCGCAGCCGCAAAGGTGATCTCACCGCCTATGGGGGTAAACTTGACGGCGTTGCTCAGAAGATTCATCAATACCTGCGCCACCTTCACCCGGTCGCCCAGCACGTTGCGGGTGTGAAGGCCGTCAAAATCAGTACGAAGGGACTGCCGCTTTGCGTGGCACAGCGGACGCGTGATGTCGGCAAGCCCGTTCAGCTCCGCCTTGATATCAAAGGGTCTGGATTCGATCACGGCCTGTCCGCTTTCGATGCGGCTCATGTCCAGCACATCGTTGATCAGCCGCAGCAAATGATCGGAGGATTCGTCGATGGTATCCAAATACTCGTCGAGCAATGCAGGCTCCGCCTTGCTTTCCTTGGCGAATTTGGTCATGTTGACGATGGCGTTGAGCGGCGTGCGTATATCATGGGACATGTTGGAGAGGAATCTGGACTTTGCGGCGTTTGACCTTTCGGCCATATCCAGCGCGTTTCTGACCGCATCTTCGCGGTAGAAGCGCTGCGTCACATCCTGAATGATAGCCACATATTCATCGGCGTTCCCGGTCACCGGATACAGCTGCACCTCATAATAGCCGAAACCGGCGCCATCGGGGCGGGCTATGTAGCCGCTGCTGAACGTGCTGCTTCCGTCCCAGTCCGCAAGGTTGTGGTTGATCTTGCGCAGCGCCTCCGTTTCGCTTCCGTCCCCGCTTATAAAGCCAAAGCCCTTTTCCGTCCGCTGGAGGCTTCCCAAAGGAGCGCCGATGATATGATCGGCGTTGGCGGAAATATAGATGGGTTCCTTTTGCTGCGTGGACAACAGCGCAAACGCGGTATTCGTATTCGCCACCAGCAGGTCAAACGTGCGCTCGCGGGAAATGATCGCCCGGTCAAACTGCCTTTTGCGGGTGCGATATAAAATCAGGAAAATGGCGAAGATGATGCTCACAAGCACCAGCAAAATACCTGTGCAGAGCAAGGTAATGCCTTCACTGAATCGATCCATCGCCTGATTGACCACCACATCGGGCACCATATAGACCAGGTGCATGGCGTCATGCCGCGTCTCAATGGGCGTTACCACAACATATTCCGTACCCGTCGGACGGGACAAAAGGAAGGTCAGCGGCTTGTCTGCCGTAAATATGCCGTCTTGAGAAATGGTGGGATCCGTCAGGCAAACAAGCTCACCTGCCTCAAATTCGGATACGATATTGAACGTCTGTACAACGCCGTCAGCCGTCATCTGGCTGATGATCCTGCCGCCGCTTTGCGTCAGGTAAATATGCGCCGAGCCGTCAAAGGAGGAAAATTCCATACCGTCCAAAAAAGACTGCAAATCCCGCTCGACGGATATGGCTGTGATCTTGGCACCGTTCATGCGAAGCTCCGTCGCCACGGACAGCGTATAGATGATCCTGGACTGGACGATGGAAGTGTATTCGCCAAAGCGCTCCGCGTTATACATGGTGCTCGACGCCACGTCATTGGCGATTCGTTCTCCGCCGATCCGTATGCCGCTGCCGTCGTCCGTATAGACGATGATATCATCGACCTTCCAGATATCCCTCGCTTTGGATAGAAGCTCACGGATATTCGCCTCATCATTGTCCCGGACGCTGTGTGTGAAATCATTGCGGACGGCGTAGGCGACCTGCCAATCGGTTTCGATCTCGCCCTCTATATTCAGTTTGATCTGATAGTTGATCTCCTCGAGATGGCTGGAGCTTTCGGCTGAAATATTGTCGCTGAAATTATGTGTTATTGCTGAAAAGAGCATGCCGACCACGGTCGTTACGGATATAAGCACAGCGACCGCAAGCCAGACCAGACCGCTCCCCTGCGCCGGCCTCGTTTCCTGATCGACCTGCTTCGCCGCATCCATAACGCACCTCTTTCGTTGCCTGACATCCCCCGTGCGGCATATAGGCGTGCAGGTTTTATGCTCATCGCTGCTTCAACCACGCTTACATACCGGCAAACAGAGCGCAAGACCTTCATTGCTTCATATCTTAAAAAACAAAAAGCTCATGGAATTTATCGTATTATACGATATTTGGCAGATAAATTCAATGACTATATGGCAGCCAAGCGCTTCTCTGGCGCTAAAAAACCGTTAGGCGCAAAACGCGATCATGCGCTCGAGATAATCCTTCGCCTCCTCATATAGCCCATGTCCCAAACCTTCATACATGAGAAGCTTGCTGCCTTTGATCTGTTCATACATATCCTTGGACGCCTCGCCCGTAACGATCTTGTCCTGCGTTCCTCCAACGATCAGCGTAGGGCAGATGACGCCCGCGAGCGACGCATATGCATCATGCGTGATACAGGCGTTTGCCATGGTGATAAAGCGGTCAAGGCTTTTTGGTTTGCCAAAATGCCCTATCAGCGCATACATCCATCTCATGCGCTTCAGGTATTTCTCCGAATAGGATTTTTCGGCCGTATCCAGCATAATGCCCTTGAAATCACCGCGCTGCGCCATATCGATCCAGCCGCCTACCACGCTTTGCACGGTTTTGTTTTGCCGCGAAAGCGTGACGGTCAAAATCAGTTTATCCACGCTTTCGGGGTGCCTTATGGCAAGGTGCTGTGCGATCATACCGCCCAGCGATACGCCCACCACGCAAGCCTTCTCTATATGCAGCGCGATCATGGCGGCATGGATATCCTCCGCCATTTCTCTGGTCGTATAGCCTTCCGGCAGATCGTTTCTGCGGCTGAACGCATACACCTTGAACCTTTTTGCCAGTTTCCTATACATAATAGCAAACGGCACGGCCATGCCCTTTACCGTTTTCAGCCCGTCACCCACGCCCGGAAGCAACAGCAGGTTCCTGCTCCCGCAGCCAAAGCGAATGTAATCCATGCTCGTATCGCCCATCGTGATACTGCCGTTTTTTGCACCGTAAAACATACTTGCCCCCCGTCCGCTTCGCGCGCCAGCGTACATGCGAATCCTTTTTCAATATATTTTATCGTAGCATAGACAGAAAGTGAAGAAAAGCTTCTTTTGATTCGCCCTTCCGTTTGGGAACCGATAAAAATACCCCCTATTTCCGTTGGCGAATACAATCCGCCCTTTCACGGCAAAATAACAAAAGCTCATTATTTTACCTAGGAGGAACGGATATGAATCGGCATTATTATGCGCGCATGCAGGAAAAGCTGGATCAATTAAAGGCGGCTCAAAGGCCGGAGCCTATACGCAGCGACGGCGCGGGAGCGCTGGATCTGGGGCCGCGCAACCTCAAGCGGGACGAGCAGTCTCCGGATCTGATCGTGCCGCCCGCCACGGATCACGGGCTGCTGCCCAACCTGAAGTTCTCCTTTTCCGATACCCATGTAGAGATCAAGCCCGGCGGCTGGTCGCGGGAGATCACGAAAAGGGAGCTGCCCGTATCCGACACCTTCGCAATCGTCGATATGAACCTTTCGCCGGGGGTCAGGGAGATGCACTCCCACCAGCAGTCGGAATTCGGCTTTGTGCTCGTCGGCGGGGCAAGGGTGACGGCGGTAGACGAGATGGGTCGCAATTTCATCGCCGATTGCAAGCCGGGCGAGGGCTGGATATTTCCCAAGAACATTCCGCACTCCATACAGGGTCTGCATGAAGGCTGCGAATTTTTGATGCTCTTTGACAAGGGCACCTATTCGGAAAACGACACCTTTTCCATCAGCGAGCTGTTTTCGCATCTGCCCAAGGATGTGCTTTCCGCGAATTTCGGCTGCCCGGAATCCGCGTTTGACAGCATTCCCACCGAGGAGGTCTACATCACGGACGGCGGCGACCCCGGCCCCATCGAAGCACAGACCATCGTCTCCCCCACCGGCGCTGTGCCCGAGACCTACAAGCACGAGCTGATCCATGTGCAGCCCATCGTAAGCGAGGGCGGCAGCATCCGCATTTTGGATCACCGCAATTTTCCCGCCTG
Organism: Clostridia bacterium; assembly: GCA_030533005.1. Taxonomy (GTDB): domain Bacteria; phylum Bacillota; class Clostridia; order Christensenellales; family CAG-138; genus JAQVRG01. Next base: position 7,270 of record JAUNJX010000056.1, read on the forward strand.
CACCACCGTTGCCTGCGCGATGGTCGAGGTGGAGCCCGGCGCTATGCGCGAGATCCACTGGCACACCAACAACGATGAATTTCAATATTACATACAGGGGCAGGCGCGCATGACGGTGTTTATGCCGGGTCCCAAGGCGCGCACCTTCAATTATCAGGCGGGCGACGTGGGCTATGTGCCCGTAGGCGGCTTCCACTATGTCCAGAACACGGGCGAGGAAAAACTCATCTTCCTTGAGTTTTTCAACAGCAGCCACTTTGCGGACGTTTCTTTGGCGCAATGGATGGCGAACACCCCCAAGGAGGTCATCCAAAGCATTTTGAACCTGCCCGACGACTTTATCCAGAGCCTCAAGCAGCAAAGCTGCCCCGTCGTCAAATATCCCGGCTTCGCGTTCCCCGGCGCCAGCGGCACGCCGCAAAACGTCAAGTATTTCAAAAACTTCGATTATAAGAAGAAGGACGTCAAGCTGGGCTCCAGCGACGTGATGGGAGAGAACACCTAAACGCCGCCTTATCGGCAAAGGTCATCCGGCCTTTGCCCTTTTTTCTGCCCCCATAATTGACAGCGGCGCAAAAGGATGGCATAATACGGAACTACCCTATATAAAAAGCAGCCGAAAGGAAAACGCCATGCAGGGCTTTAACTGGAATCCTTGGCACGGCTGCCACAAGCTTTCCGCCGGATGCGCGCACTGCTATGTCTATCGCCGGGACGAAAGCTGCGGCCGGGACGCCTCCCAAGTATATAAGACCCAGACCTTTTCCCTTCCCGTGGCGAAAAAGCGGGACGGCAGCTATAAGATACCTTCCGGCGCATGGATATGGACCTGCTTCACCTCCGATTTTCTTCTTGCGGATGCGGACGCGTGGCGGGAGGACGCGTGGCGCATGATACAGGAGCGCGCCGATTGCCGCTTTTTCTTCGTCACCAAGCGCATAGACAGGCTGCTATCCTGCCTGCCGCCCGACTGGGGCGAGGGTTACGACAACGTGCACATCTGCTGCACGGCGGAAAATCAGGACAGGGCGGATTATCGCCTGCCCATACTGGCCGCCGCGCCCATCCGGCACAAGTACATCGCCTCCGAACCTCTCTTGACCCCCATCGACATGACCCGGCACCTTGGCGCATGGGTCAAGCAGGTCACCGTGGGCGGCGAATCCGGCCCGCAGGCAAGGCTGTGCCGCTACGAGTGGATACTGGATATACGCCGCCAGTGTCAGGAAGCGGGCGTACCCTTCTATTTTAAGCAAACGGGCGCACGCTTTGAAAAGGACGGCAAGATCTATCACATCAAGCGGCAGTTACAGCACGCGCAGGCGAGAAAAGCCGGTATCAACACCACGCCCACGCTGATGCCAAAGGAATAGCGCTATGCCACACTACACCACAAGCCAAATTGCCCAGGCAGCCTGCATACATCCCAACACCGTCCGCTTTTATGAGGAGGTTGGCTTTATCACCAAGCCCGCGCGCAGGCCAAACGGCTATCGCGTCTATACCGAGCTGCACATTCGGCAGGTGGCGCTTATCCGCATCGCCATGCGCGCGGAGGTATTGCAGTGCGGGCTTAGAAAAAAAGCCGTGGAGATCGTGCAGCTTTGCGCCCTGCCGGATATGGACGCGGCCATCGCCGCCGCAAAGGAATACGCCCTCATCATCGAAGCGGAGCGGGCGCGCGCCAAGAGCGCCATCCGCACGGTAGAGGCACAGCTTGAAAGCGGCGGCGTGTCCGACGCGCCTCCCGTTTCCCTTACCCGAAGGGAGGCGGCGATCAAACTGGGCATTACGACGGACACGCTGCGAAACTGGGAATTGAACGGCCTGATCGAGGTGGGGCGCATGGCAAACGGGTATCGCCGCTATGACCGCGCGGCCATGGAGCGGCTCAACATCATCCGCACGCTGCGCTGCGCCAACTATTCCCTTTCCGCCATATTGCGTTTGATGAACAAGCTCTCCAACGCCGATACCGTAGAGGTCGCAAACGCCCTCAACACGCCGGAGGCGGACGAGGACGTCCTTAGCGCATGCGATCGGCTCCTATATGCGCTCTCCCTTGCGCGCAGGGACGCCAAGCTGATTTTGCGTACCCTAAAGGACATGAAAAAGGATTTTTCAACCCTCCAGTAAGCCACCAACCTTTTCCTTTGTGTTATCATAGCGCCCTACAAAGAAAAGGAGCATAGATAGATATGGAACAAAATGAATTTCGATGGAAGAAAAAAGCCATCCTCTTTCTCTCAAGTCAGGCTGTAACGCTGTTCGGCTCCTCCTTGGTGCAGTTTGCGATGGTCTGGTTCGTGACGCTGAAAACCTCCTCCGGCACATGGGTATCGGCGTTGAGCGTGTGCGCGTTTTTGCCGCAGTTTTTGATCTCCTTCGTGGCGGGCGTGTGGGCTGACCGCTACCCGCGCAAGCGGCTCATCATCCTCGCGGACGGCGTCATCGCCGTGACGACGCTGATCCTGGCGCTGTCCATCCCGCACCTTGAGAACGACACGGTGCTTCTAAGCGCCATACTCGTCACCTCCGCCATCCGCTCGCTGGGTGCTGGCATACAGCTTCCCGCCGTCAACGCCGTCATCCCGCAGCTTGTGCCGGATTCCCAGCTCATGCGCTTTAACGGCCTAAACGCCACCGTGCAATCCGTGGTGCAGTTTGCAGCGCCCGCCGCGGCGGGCGCCATACTGACGCTTGGCACGCTCCCGCAGACCCTCTTTATCGACGTAGCCACCGCCATCGTAGGCATCGGCTTTCTTGCAGCGATCGCCATCCCAAAAACCGCGGCGCAGCAGGACGCGCCCGCTTCCATGCTGGAGGATCTGCGCATCGGCGTTCGCTATGTTTTTTCAACGGGCTTTCTTAAAAAATTGCTGCTCATGTACGGCGGCTTCATCTTCCTTTGCGTTCCGGCAGGCTTTCTTGCGACGCTTTTCGTCAGCCGCGAATACGGGGACAGCTATCTCTACCTCACCGTCGTGGAGGTGGTGGGCTTTATCGGGATGGCTGCCGGCGGCCTTCTCATCAGCATATGGGGAGGTTTTCCCAACCGCGTCAAGACGCTGATCGCCGGCATGAGCTTCTTTGGCGCGCTGGCTGTCGGCATGGGCGTGGTGGACAGCTTTATCGTGTATCTTGTCTGCATGCTCATCTACGGCGTCACCCTGACCATGGTGCAGACCGCCACAACCACGCTCTTGCAGGAAAAAGCGGAGCCCTCCATGCAGGGTCGCGTATTCGGTTTTTTGAGCACCATGTACAGCGGCGCGCTGCCGCTGGGCATGGCGGTATTCGGCCCGCTTGCCGACGTTGTGTCCCTGCGCCTTCTCATGATAGGATCAGGCGCGATCCTGCTGCTTCTTGCGCTTCTGCTGCGGCTGGACAGGCCATTCTTCTTGGCGGGCGGCGCGCCTGCCACAGCGAGCACGGAGAAATGACCCCTCCGTTTCCCCATCGCGCATACGACACATCCTTCGGCTTTCATGGCCGGAGGATTTTTTACAAAATTTCTTATAAAACTAATGCCGCCCAGGCGCAAATCGTGTACAATGTAGAAGTAAAAGTTTATGCATGGGAGTTTGGCATGAGGAAACGATTGATCGCGGTGTTTGCAGTGCTGCTTGCCTGTCTTTTGCTCTTGGGCGCATGCGCGCAGGAGCCGGAGACCCCGGCGCAGACGCCCGCCGAGGATACGGCGGCCTTAGCCGCCGCCCCGGCCGCCGAAAACGCCGAACCCCTGCCCCCCACACCCACGCCGACAGACAAGCTGCCCGAGGGCTACATCACTGGCACCGTGGTTTGTTTATATAAAAACGCCATCGTCGTCAATGTCAGCAACACCACCTTCGTGTTCATGCTCACACTGCATCCCGATGTGGATGCGCAGCCCGGCGACATCGTCACGGTGCACTATGTAGGCGATACCGCCCTTTCCCCCGAAGCGGTTTCCGTGATCAAGCAGTCCGCCAAGCCTCCCGTTCCCGCCGTCAGCGGCATCGTAACAAAGCATGACCGGGAGAACTATAACCTGTTTTTACAGACCGTTACGGGCAACCGCTATATCTTTGCGCTTACAGAGGATACCTATTATGACGGCGACGAGGAGGCGGGCGGCCCCAACGAGGGCGATACCGTCAAGCTCACCTATACCGGCGACCTCTTGGATATCCCCATCGTCACGGATATCCAAACCCTGTCCATCGCGGACGAGGGGCCGCTTGCCAACCGTACCATACGCGGCGAGGTAACAGCCTACAATGCCTCCTCCATCACCATACTTGCACCCGACGGCTACAGCTACACCTTCCCCATCACGGATCGCACCATCATCGAGGGCAGATATGAGCTGACCGTCGGCTCCACCGTACGCATCACCTTTGACGGATACGCGGCGCGCCATCCCAACGCCAAGATCATCGACGTGCTTGCGCCCAAGTATGTACCCACGGCCAGGCCGACCTATGCTACGCCGCTGCCCACCATATTTGCCACGGCGTGCAAGTCGCCCTCGCCGACGCCTACGCATACCGCAACACCCATACCTACCGTTATAGCGCCCACGCCCACGCTTACGCCGTGGCCCACCGCCATAGCGCCCA
>JAUNJX010000057.1 GCA_030533005.1 Clostridia bacterium
GGCGACGGCTGTGGCTGTGGCGACGGCTGCGGTAATGGGAGCTGGTGCTGGATCCTTATCCTGCTGCTGTTGCTTGGCGGCGGCGGCTGCGGCGGCTGGGGTCTGGGCAACGGCTGTGGCGACGGCTGTGGCTGCGGCAATAACAACGGCTGCGGCTGTGGCTGCAACTAACCGTTACGGGCAAAAATAATAGCGGGCGATAAGCCCGCCTCGCTGCGTGTAGGCAAAGGTCATTCGGCCTTTGCCGAGGCTGTTATCAAGCTTTCCTTTTGCCCATGCGTCAATTTCTTAAGCGCGGCCTCTCGTTTGAGAGCCGCGCTTTTGTCTGGAAACGATTCGGTGTACACAAGCGTTACGGGTAGGCGCGCGCGGGTGCATTTTGCGCCCTTGCCGCTGTTGTGCACGGCCGTCCGCCGCGCGGGATCCGTGGTGAAGCCCGTATAGAAGGCGCCGTCGGCGCAGCGGAGCATGTAAACGAAATACATCAGTAGCCCAATTCCTCATCCACGAGGATCAGGTGCATTTCCTGCACGAAGCCGGGCAGGCATTCGATGATGGTCGTGATCTTGCAGATGCGCTGCGGCGAATAGCAGTCCGTGCATTTGCCCGTGACGACACAAGGGGTTTTAAGGCCAAAGCGCTGGGCGTTTTTGACACAGGCCACCTTTTTTACGCGGTCGAAGCCGGATTCGAGATCCTCTGCAAACTTATTCTTGCCGATGATCATCATCACCTTGCGGCGGGGGCCAAAGAAGGAGCCGCTCACGCGGTTGCCGTTGCCGTCGATGTTGATGATCTTAGCCTTGCGGGTGATGGCGTTGGCGGAGCAGACATACCAATCCGCAAGCGCCGCGTTTTTAAAGACCTCGTTGCGATCTTCCGGCGGCACATCCCAATGAAAGAAAACGTCATTGCCCTGGGCGCGCAGCGCGTCCGGCAACCCGATATCCTTGATGGTCATGGAGCCGCCGCAGCCTATCGACGTTCCCTTGCCGATGGTTTTGAGGGCGATGTCCAACGCTTCCTTGCCGTCCTTGGCGTCATGCACCGTAAAGCCGCGCCGCTTCAATTCTTCAACAAATGAATCGTATCTTTCGCAAAACATCCATGTACCTCCTAAAGCCGCATCGTGGGATTGAATACGGATATCCATGTATCCATATACATTGTAACTGATTGACACAGGTTTTTGCAACCACTTGCGCGTAAAGAAAAGTTCATGTATCATGATAGCTGATTTATGATACGGAGGCAAAGTATGGCATTCAGCCGGGATTTAATCAGAAATTTCTGCATCATCGCGCACATTGACCATGGAAAATCCACCTTGGCCGATCGCATGATGGAGCTTACGGATACCGTGGCCGCGCGCGACATGGAGGATCAGCTTCTGGACACCATGGATATCGAGCGGGAGCGCGGCATCACCATCAAGGCCACCGCCGTGCGCATGTTTTATACACATACGGACGGCAAACGCTACATGTTCAACCTCATCGACACGCCGGGTCATGTGGATTTTACCTATGAGGTGTCCCGCAGCCTTGCCGCCTGCGAGGGCGCGGTGCTGGTGGTGGACGCGACACAGGGCATCGAGGCGCAGACGCTTGCAAACGTGTATCTGGCGCTGGACAACGATCTGGAGATCGTGCCCGTCGTCAACAAGATCGACCTGCCCAGCGCCCAGCCCGAGTATGTCATCAAGGAGATCGAGGACGTGATTGGCCTGCCGGCATCCGACGCGCCGCAGATATCCGCCAAAAACGGCCTGAACGTGAGCGCGGTGCTCGAAAAGATCGTGGAGCTTATCCCCCCGCCTGCCGGCGATCCGGAAGCGCCCCTGCAGGCGCTGATCTTTGACAGCATCTACGATAATTATAAGGGCGCGCTCAGCTATGTGCGCGTCAAGGAAGGCACGGTGCGCGCGGGTATGCGCATACGCTATATGGCGACCGGCCATGAATTCGACGTGACGGAGGTGGGCGTGTTTACGCCCTCGCTCGTCCCCTGCGAGGAGCTTTCCGCGGGCGAGGTGGGCTATATCTGCGCCTCTATCAAGAGCGTTGCGGACACCAAGGTGGGCGATACCATCACGGACGCCAACCGGCCGGCCAAGGAACCGCTGCCCGGCTATAAGCAGGCGCAGTCCATGGTGTTTTGCGGCATCTATCCGGCGGACGGGGCGGATTATGAGAATTTGCACGAGGCGCTGGATAAGCTGCTGCTCAACGACGCTTCCCTCTCCTACGAGCCGGAGACCTCCATGGCGCTGGGCTTTGGCTTCCGCTGCGGCTTCCTTGGGCTTTTGCACATGGAGATCATACAGGAGCGGCTGGAGCGGGAATTCGATCTACAGCTTGTGACCACCTCCCCCAGCGTTATCTATAAGGTACATACGCTCGCGGGCGCGGATCTTCGCATCGACAACCCCAGCAACCTTCCCAATGCTGCAGAGATCGATTATATGGAAGAACCCATGGTGGAGGCGCACATCATGACGCCCAGCGAATATGTGGGCACCATCATGGAGCTTTGCCAGCAAAAACGCGGCGTGTTCATCGACATGACCTATATCGAGGAGACGCGCGTCAACATCAAATACGAGCTGCCGCTTAACGAGATCATCTACGATTTCTTCGATCAGCTCAAATCCCGCAGCCGGGGCTATGCCTCCTTCGATTATGAGATCAAGGAATATAAGCGCTCCGACCTTGTGAAGCTGGATTTCCTTCTTAACGGCGACATCTGCGACGCGCTCTCCACCATCGTCCACAAGGATAAGGCGTATGCAAAGGGGCGCGCCGTGGCGGAAAAGCTACAGGAGGTCATACCCCGCCAGCAGTTCGAGATACCCATTCAGGCGGCCATCGGCGGCAAAATCATTGCCCGGGAAACCGTCAAGGCGGTGCGCAAGGACGTTTTAGCCAAGTGCTACGGCGGCGATATCACGCGCAAGAAAAAGCTCTTGGAGAAGCAGAAGGAGGGCAAAAAGCGCATGCGCCAGATCGGTTCTGTGGAACTGCCCAGCGAAGCATTCATGAGCGTGCTGCGCATCGACGGATGAGCGGTCTTTATATCCATATCCCCTTCTGTATACGCAAGTGCGCCTACTGCGACTTCGTATCCTTTGCGGATCATGCCCCCATGCGGGATTATCTTGCGGCTCTCCGGCGCGAAATGCAGCTTCGTGCCCGCGAGGGCTGCTTTGCTTCCTTCGATACGGTGTTCATAGGCGGCGGCACGCCCTCGGTGCTGCCCGCAGGCGAGGTCGCAACGCTGTTGGAGGCCGCGCAGGGCTGCTTTTCCATTCTCCCGGACGCGGAGATCACGATAGAGACCAATCCCGGCACGCTCACGCCGGACAAGCTTTCCGAATATGCCGGCGCGGGCGTCAACCGCCTGTCCGTGGGGCTGCAATGCAGCCAAAATCATTTGCTCAAGGCGATCGGGCGGATCCATACATGGGAGGATTTTTTGCAAAGCTGGGCGTACATCCAAGACGCGGGCTTTCGCAATAGCAATATAGACGTGATGTACGGCCTGCCCGCACAGACGCTTGCGGCGCACGAGGCGACCCTGCGGGCGGTGGCGGCGCTGTCGCCTGCGCATATCTCGGCGTATTCGCTCATTTTGGAGGAAGGGACGCCGCTTTTTGACGCGCATCCCGATCTGCCAAACGAGGATGAGACCTATGCCATGCACCTTTTGACCCGCACGCTGCTCACAGAGCTTGGTTACGCGCGCTACGAGATATCCAATTACGCCAAGCCCGGCTCTGCTTGCCGCCACAACCTCAATTACTGGGATAACGGCGCGTACCTTGGCGTGGGGCTGAACGCCTATTCGGCGTGGATGCGGCCGGGCTGGACGCGGTTTTGCAATACGGCGGATATGCGGGCGTATCTTGCCGCCCTTTCGCGCGGCGAATTGCCCGCCAGCTATACGCCCATCCCCCAACGGGAGGAGATGTTCGAGTGCGTGATGCTGGGTCTTAGAAGGACGGACGGCCTTGACACGCGGGCGTTTGCAAACCGCTTCGGCGTGGCCTTCGCATCCGCCTACCCTGCGGCGACAGAGGCGCTGATCGCCCGCGGCTGGGCGGTTTGGGAGGCTGGCCGTTTTCGCTTGAACGAGGAAGGGCTGGACATGCAAAACGCCGCGCTGCTGTCCTTTATGGATTGATTACGGATTGATTTTTCGCCCCGTTTCCCGATTTCAAACTGATGTTGCAGCTTTGTCACATTCTGCCTCCCGCAGCCGCTTGACTTTGCTTTAAGCGGGTGTTATCTTTAGATAAATGATTAGCACTCGAACAAAACGAGTGCTAACAGATTGGAGAAGGGAGATGTTGGCATGGAACTGGATATGCGTAAAATGCGCATACTGGCGGCGATCGTGGACGATTATATCATGACGGCAATGCCTGTCGGGTCGCGCACCATATCCAAGCACCCCGATATCAACCTTTCCTCCGCAACGATTCGCAACGAAATGTCCGACCTTGAGGAGCTGGGGTATCTGGAACAGCCGCATACCTCCGCGGGGCGCATACCTTCGGATAAAGCCTATCGCCTGTATGTGGACAGCCTGATGCGAAGCGCCAGATTGAGCGAAAACGAGACGCGCTTTATGAAGGATCATTTTTCGCAGGCGCTGGATCAGGTGGAGGACGTGGTCAAGCAGACCGCGTGGGTGCTCTCCAACCTCACCCAGTACATGTCGGTGATCACCTCCCCGCAGCTGCACGCCGTCAAGATCAAGCATGTGCAGCTGGTGCCCGTATCCGAGGAGAAGGCGCTGTGCGTGGTGGTGACGGATTCCGGCATCGTGCGGGACGCGATCGTGCGCGTGCCCCGCGGCACGGATGTGAGCAAGCTGGAACGGCTTTCACAAGTGCTGAGCGAACGGCTTGCCAATCAGCGCATGGACGAGGCCGTGACCACCCTGATCCCGGCCTTGTGCGAGGAGATCGCCGAAAACCGCGCGTTCTTGCAGGCCACCTTGGAAAGCCTGCGGCGGGGCATAGACGCGGAGCCCGCGCGCATGACCATGGCGGGGGCGACCAACATGCTTAACTACCCCGAGTACAGCGATATGGAGAAGGCAAAGAGCTTCCTTTCCGCGATAGAGACCAAGGATAAGCTGTACGGCATGCTTACCAAGGCCGCCAAGATGGAATTCACCGTGACCATCGGCAGCGAAAACGAGGACGCCCAGATGCAGGATTGCAGCGTGGTGACGGCGACGTACCGCATCGGCAACGATCCCATCGGCTCCATGGGCATTATAGGGCCCACCAGAATGAATTATTCCCGCGTGCTTGCGATCTTGCGGTATATGGGAAACGGCTTGAGCGAGATGCTTACAAATATGTTTGAGGAGGAGCGTTGAATTGACAAAGGACAAAGAACCCGTGTTGCCGGCAGAGGAGACGCCGCAGCCCGAGGAGCTGCTGCGGGAGCCGCCCGAAGGGGAGGCGCAGCCTGCGGAGCAGACAGAGGCGCAGACGGAACCCGTCACACTCAGCGCAGCGGAATTCAATGAGGTGCGAAAGCACATAGAAACTCTCCAAAAGGAAAAAGATGAAACCGTGAACCTGTGCCAGCATTTGCAGGCGGATTTCGACAATTATCGGAAGCGCAACGCATCCTTGCATCTGGACAGCGTGAACGAAGGGGAACGAAACGTCATCAAGGCGCTGCTCCCGGTGCTGGATAATTTCGACAGAGCCATGGAAAACATCGAAAACGTCGATCCCGCATGGGTGGATGGGCTGAGGCTGGTACAAAAGCAGCTCTTGGACGCGCTTGCCAAGTTTGGCTTGGAGGAGATCGGCGCGGAAGGGAAATTCGATCCCAATTTGCATGAGGCGGTGATGCAGCAGGAAACGGAAGGCGTAGAGAGCGGAACCATCGTCATGGTCATGCAAAAGGGCTACAAGGTAAAGGATCGCATCGTTCGCCATAGCATGGTGGGCGTAGCAAAATAAAAAAGATAAGAAATTTAGAATCGGAGGATATATATTATGGCTAAAATCATCGGTATTGACTTAGGTACTACAAACTCCTGCGTGGCGGTGCTGGAAGGCGGCGAGCCCGTCGTCATCCCCAACGCGGAAGGCGCACGCACCACCCCCTCTGTCGTCGCCTTTAAGGACGGCGAGCGCATGGTGGGACAGGTCGCAAAGCGTCAGGCCATCACCAACCCCGACAAGACCATCACCAGCATCAAGCGCGAGATGGGCTCCAACTACAAAAAGAACATTGAAGGCAAGGATTATACGCCGCAGGAGATCTCAGCTATGATCCTCCAGAAGCTCAAAAACGACGCGGAAGGGTATCTGGGCGAGACCATCACACAGGCCGTCATCACCGTTCCCGCCTACTTTAGCGACAGCCAGCGGCAGGCCACCAAGGATGCGGGACGCATCGCGGGTCTGGATGTGCTGCGCATCATCAACGAGCCTACGGCGGCGGCGCTTGCCTACGGCATGGATAAGGAAACCAACCAGAAGATCCTCGTTTACGATCTGGGCGGCGGCACCTTTGATGTGTCCATCCTTGAGATCGGCGACGGCGTATTCGAGGTGCGCGCGACCCACGGCAACAACCGCTTGGGCGGCGATGACTTCGACCAGCGCGTGATGGATTATATCGTGGCGGAATTCAAAAAGAGCAGCGGCATCGATCTTTCGCAGGACAAGATGGCCATGCAGCGCTTGAAGGAAGCCGCCGAGAAGGCCAAGATCGAGCTTTCCAGCATGGTGCAGACCAACATCAACCTGCCCTTTATCACGGCGGACAGCACGGGTCCCAAGCATCTTGATCTGACGCTGACCCGCGCCAAGTTCGACGAGATGATCGCGGATTTGGTGGAAAAGACCAAGGACTGCGTGCACATGGCCATGAAGGACGCCGGGCTTACCAATAACGACATCGATAAGGTCATTCTGGTTGGCGGCTCCACCCGCGTGCCCTGCGTGCAGGAAATGGTCAAGCGCGTGACCGGCAAAGAGCCCTTCAAGGGCATTAACCCCGACGAGTGCGTCGCCATCGGCGCAGCCATTCAGGCGGGTGTATTGGGCGGCGAGGTCAAGGATATCGTCCTCTTGGACGTTACCCCCTTGTCCCTTGGTATCGAGACCGTGGGCGGCGTGTTCACCCGCTTGATCGATCGCAACACCACCATCCCCACCAAGAAAAGCCAGATCTTCTCCACGGCGGCGGATGGGCAGACCAGCGTAGAGGTTCATGTATTGCAGGGCGAGCGTGAGTTTGCGCAGTACAATAAGACCCTTGGCCGCTTCCAGCTTGCGGGCATCGCGCCAGCTCCCCGCGGCATGCCGCAGATCGAGGTCAGCTTTGATATCGATGCGAACGGCATCGTGCACGTTTCCGCTAAGGATTTGGGCACGGGCAACGAGCAGAAGGTGACCATCACCGCCTCCTCCAATCTCTCCGAGGATGAGATCAACAAGGCTGTCCACGAGGCGGAGCAGTTCGCCAGCGAGGATAAGCAGAAGAAGGAGGAGGTAGAGACCCGCAACCATGCCGACAGCCTGGTCTATACCACCGAAAAGACCCTTAAGGACATGGGCGACAAGATTCCCGCCGAGGATAAGGCGAAGATCGAGTCCGAGGTCGAAAACCTCAAGAAAACGCTCGAAGGCACGGACGCGGCGGCCATCAAGGCGGCAAGCGACAAGCTGACCGAGGTATCCTACGACGTGTTTGGCCGCGTCTATCAGCAGGAAGCGCAGGCGCATCAGGGTGCGGGCGCAGGGTTTGATCCCAACGCCGCAAACGGCGCGGGCTTTGATCCGGGCGCAACGCAGGCGCCGCATGACGACAACGTGGTGGACGCCGAATACGAGGTTATGGACGACGATAAGAAATAAGTTCGCGTTTTGCGAAGAAAACCAGACGCGCCGCGCGGGGCTGCTGAGCGCAGCCCCGCATGGCGCGTAAAAAAGGAGTGGAAGAAACTTGGCAAAAGCGGATTATTACGAGGTGCTGGGCGTTCAGAAAAACGCTTCTGCAGACGAGATCAAAAGCGCTTACAGGAAGATGGCGAAAAAATACCATCCCGACCTGAACCCGGACAGCAAGGAAGCCGAGGAGAAATTCAAAGAAGTCAACGAGGCTTACGAGGTGCTTTCCGACGAGCAGAAGCGCGCTAAATATGACCAGTTCGGCCATGCCGCGTTCGACCCCGCCTCAGGCGGCGGCGCGTACGACGCGGGCTTTGGCGATTTCAGCGATATATTCAGCTCCTTCTTTGGCGGCGCCTCCGGCTTTGGCGGCGGCGGAAGAAGCTCCCGCAACGGCCCAATGGCGGGGCATGATCTTCGCTATAACCTGACCATCACCTTCGAGGAGGCGGCCTTTGGCGCGCGCAAGGAGATACTCGTCCCGCGTGAGGAAAATTGCGACGCCTGCCACGGCACGGGCGCAAAGCCCGGCACGGAGCCTACCACCTGCACGGCCTGCGGCGGCACGGGACAGATGCGCGTGCAGCAGAATACCATGTTTGGCGCGTTCTCCACGGTGCGCACCTGCGACGCCTGCCACGGCACGGGCAAGATCATCAAGGAACCCTGTCCCTCCTGTAAGGGCAAGGGGCGCGTGAGCCAGTCCAAGCGCATCGTCGTCAACATCCCGGCGGGCATTGCGGACGGACAAACCATCAGCATGCGCGGCGAGGGCGAGGCGGGGTATCGCGGCGGCCCGTCGGGCGATCTGTATGTGAACATCCACGTCAAGCCGCACAAGCTGTTCATGCGGCGCGGGTACGATCTGCATCTTGATATGAACATCCCGGTGACGGTAGCGGCCTTGGGCGGCGAGATCGAGGTGCCCACACTCACCGGATCGCTTAAGTACAAGGTGCCTGAGGGCACACAGCCGGGCACAGTGTTTAGATTGAAGGATCAGGGTATCACCAAGCTCAACAGCGCCAACAAGGGCGATCTGTTCATCAAGGCCAACGTGCAAATACCCAAAAAGCTCAACGACGAGCAGCGCGAGCTTTTCAGAAAGCTTGCGGAATCCTTGGGCGAGCGTCCCACGGATATCAAATCCAGCAAAAAGACGCTGTTCTCCAAGGTGCGGGACAACCTGAAATAATGGAACAACCAAAGAATAGGCGGGCGACCGCCTATTCTTCGTATTCCTCCGCGTCCGCGTCGATATCCATAAGATCCTTGTAGGATTCATAGGCTGCGGCGTCAAGCGGCGGCAGCGGGATCGCGCCCGTCATTTCGCCTGCGCTGATCACGTCCGCGGTGTCTACGGGCAGGGGGTTGTGCTTTTGCTTGGTCATAGTGCGGCTCCTTTTATCTTTTTCCTCTAGCTTGCCCATTCGCGTGCAAAGCATACGCGGATCGTTTGCCCCGCGTGTGCCCTTGGTTGTAAAATGCGGCTCGACGTGGTAAAATTCAATATGTATTGACTTATGCTAGGAGGAACAGGCCGTATGCGGATGGTCGACCTGATATTGAAGAAACGTGCCGGGGAAGCGCACACGCAGGCGGAGCTTACCTATATCATCGATGCTTACGTCAAGGGCGACATCCCTGATTACCAAATGTCCGCGTGGATGATGGCGGTCTGCTTCCAAGGCATGACGGAGGCGGAAACGGCTTGGCTCACAGGCCAAATGACCTATTCCGGCGATACGGTGAAGCTCGACGACCTGCCCGGCGTCAAGGTGGATAAGCATTCCACCGGCGGCGTGGGCGATACGACGACGCTGGTGATCGCTCCTCTGGTCGCGGCGTGCGGCGGGACGGTAGCGAAGATGAGCGGCAGGGGCTTGGGCCACACCGGCGGGACGCTTGACAAGCTGGAGGCCGTGCCCGGCGTGTGCATCGAGCAGCCCATTGACAGATTCAAAGAGATCGTAAAGCGCATCGGCCTTTGCGTGATCGGCCAAACGGGCAACCTTGTGCCCGCCGATAAAAAGATGTACGCACTGCGCGACGTAACGGGCACGGTGCAGAGCATACCGCTGATTGCGTCGAGCATCATGAGCAAAAAGCTCGCGTCGGGTGCGGACGCCATCGTGCTGGATGTGAAATTCGGCACAGGCGCATTCATGCAGACGCCGGAGGACGCGGAACATCTGGCAAAAACCATGGTGACCATCGGCAATCATTTGCAGCGCCGCACCATGGCCGTCATCACGGATATGAACCAGCCTTTGGGCATGGCCGTCGGCAACGGCCTGGAGGTGCGGGAGGCCATCGATGTGCTTTCCGGCCGCGTGCCCAATACCGATCCGCTCTATAAGGTGTGCATGATTCTGGGCGCGTGCATGCTGCAGATCACGGGCATTGCAAAGGAAGAAAAAGAGGCGGAGGCGAAGCTCACGCAGGCGCTGCAAAGCGGCGCGGGTCTAAAGAAGCTGGAACAGATGCTTACAGCCCTTGGCGCCGTGGACGCGCCGGGCGTGATCGCGGATCCCGAACAGCTTTGCCGCGTGCAAAAGAGAATACCCGTCGCGTTGGGGAAAGCCGGCTATATCGGCGACATGCGCGCAAGCGCCATCGGCAACGCGGCGCAGCTGCTGGGCGCGGGTCGCGCCACCAAAGCGGATGTGATCGATCCGGCTGTGGGCATTGTGCTCCACAAGCGGCGCGGGGACAGGATACAAGCGGACGAACCCTTTGCCACCTTCTATGTCAACGACGAAAGCAGGCTGGAGGATGCGGAGAAGATACTGCGGGGCGCTGTGCAGGTGGCGGATGCGCCGGTAGCGCAAGCGCCTATCGTGTACAAGATCGTCCGGGAATGAGCGTCCGGAAATGAGGATGAAATGAAGAAACTGATCGCTATCGACGGCAACAGCCTGATGCACAGGGCGTACTACGCCCTGCCGTCCATGACCAATAAGGCGGGCACGCCGACGGGCGCCGTCTATGGCTTTATGAGCATGCTCATGAAGCTGATTGCGGACGCGCCGGATTATCTGCTGGTGGCGTTTGATATGCACGGCCCCACCTTTCGCCATGCGGTGTATGAGGAATACAAGGCGGGGCGCAAGGCTACGCCGGAGGATCTAAGGCCGCAGTTTCCTATACTGCAAGACCTGCTGCGCGACATGCACATCACCGTCTGCGAATGCGAAAGCTACGAGGCGGATGATATTCTGGGCACCTTCTCCCGCATTGCGAACCGTGAGGGCATCGATGCGCTGCTCGTGACGGGGGATCGGGACGCGTTGCAGCTGATCACGCCCCAAACCCATGTGCTGCTTACCAAAAAGGGCATCACGGAAACGGTGGAATATGATGAGGCGCAGCTGCTGGCGGATTATGGGCTCACGCCTGCGCGCATGCCGGATTTAAAGGGTTTGATGGGCGATAATTCGGATCACATACCCGGCATTCCCGGCGTGGGGGAGAAAACCGCGCTGACGCTGCTAAAAAAATACGAGACGCTGGAAAACGTGCTCGCCCACGCGGAGGACGAGAAGGGCGCGCTGCGGGAAAAGCTGCTCAAAAACGGCGATTTGGCTCGCATGAGCTACACGCTGGGCGTGATCGACACGGCGGCTCCCGTGACGACGCGCTTGGCGGATTGCGCGTTCGACCCCGCCCGTATGGCGGACGGCATCCCTATGATGCAGACCTTGGAGCTTCGCAGCCTCATTTCCCGCATGCCGCAGGTTGACGCGGCGCAAACGGTGCAGCCGTTAGAACTGCCAGACATTGAG
>JAUNJX010000058.1 GCA_030533005.1 Clostridia bacterium
CGTCAGCCTGATCCTCTACGGCATGATCTCCGCTGTGGGCGTGCGCAATATCGTGGAGAACAAGGTGGACTTCACCAATTCCCGCAACGTCATTATCGCCGCGATCATCATGGTGCTCTCCATCGGCATCGCCTTTAGCACGGCGGGCAACATCAGCTTCACCGTGGGAACGCTGACCATCGGCCTTTCGGGCTTGGCCGTGGGCGCGATCGTGGGCATCTTGCTCAACGCCATCCTGCCGGGTAAGGATTATGAGTTTGGCGCGGATGAAAAGGGCGATACCAGCGTGAATTTCATCATCCAATAACAACGCTTTTGCGAAGGAAGGGGCGCGGATGCATATCTGCGCCTTTTTCTTCCAAATTTGCAGAAAAAACACTAAAAATTGTGGTACATACTTGCAGTCGTATACAATTTGTAGTATAATTCCAACTGTTAGAGTACAATATATGCTGAGTGTATGGGGTATATAACATGGAAAAAACGCGCACGGTAGTCAATTTGGGCGGTCAGGACTTCAAGATCACCTGTGACGACAGCGAAGCTTACATCAAGGAGCTTGCCAAGTTCGTCAACAAGAAGATCGAGGAGATCCAATATCAGTATCCGGCGCTGAGCACGGGGAACTGCGTATTGCTTGCGACACTCAACATGGCGGATGAGCTGCATAAGCTGCGCGAGGATTATGACGCGCTGGATTCGCGCATCAGCCAATTGCGGGAGATGCCCCGCTCCGGCAGCGCGGCAGCGCCTGTGAAGCGCCCCTTTGAGAGCGCGAAGCAGCCTGCGCTGACCAAATAGGCGTTACATGGCTTTGGACTCGGGGCGCGACGGCTCCGAGTTTTTTTGAATCACGACATTTTTCGGGAGTATACGCATGGAATTACTTGCGCCTGCGGGCAATCAGGAAAGCTTACGGGCGGCTGTGTGCAACGGCGCCGACGCCGTTTATCTTGGCGGCGGCAGCTTCAACGCGCGCCGCTATGCGGATAATTTTGACGACGATGCGCTGCAGCGTGCGGTGGATTACTGTCACATACGCGGCGTCAAGGTCTATGTTACCCTTAACACGCTGATCCTTGATAAGGAGATGCAGCAGGCGCTTGCCTACGCGCACCGCCTTTGCGGGATGGGCGTTGACGCGGTGCTGGTGCAGGACATGGGGCTGTGCGCCCTTTTGCGCGCGCAGCTTCCTATGCTGCCGTTGCATGCAAGCACGCAGATGGCGCTGCACGATCTGGAGGGCGTCAGGCATGCGGCGGCGCAGGGGATGCGCCGCGTGGTGCTTTCCCGCGAGGTCGCCTTGGGCGAGATCGCCTACATACATGCGCACAGCGATATGGAGCTTGAGGTGTTCGTGCACGGCGCGCTGTGCATGAGCTTTTCCGGCGACTGCCTGTTTTCCTCCATGGTGGGGGAGCGAAGCGGTAACCGGGGCACCTGCGCCCAGCCCTGCCGCAAGCGCATAAGCGTGTTTGGCGCGCCCGACAAAGGGGATTATCATTTGAGCCTGTCCGATCTTTGCATGATCGGGCATATCGGCGAGCTGCAAAAGGCGGGCGTTTGCAGCCTGAAGATCGAAGGGCGCATGAAGCGGCCCGCCTATGTGGCGGCTGTGACGCGCGCCTATCGCACAGCGCTGGACGGCGCGGATGCAAGCACCGTGCAGGGGTATATCAAGGACGCGTTTACCGTGTTCAACCGCGGGGGATCGCGGACGGGCTACTTTTTCGGCGACGGCGCCGTTACAAACTGCATCGCCCAAAGCGACCCGCCGGCACAGATGATCGAGGCGCTTTCCCAAACCTATGCGGAGGATCGGCGCATACCCGTTGCGCTTGCGCTTGCCTTGCGGGAGAATGCGCCCGCCGTGCTGACGCTTCGCGCGGGGGATATGCAGGTGGAGGCGGAAGGCGAGAGCGCGCAGACGGCGCAAAAGGCGCCGGATATCGAGCGCTACAGGGAACAGCTTGCCAAGCTTGGCGACACGCCCTTTTATGCGTCCGCCTGCGAGGTGGCGTGCGCGGGCATGCCGTATCTGCCCGTGCGTGCGGTGAACGCCCTGCGGCGGGAGGCGTGCGTGAAGCTGGAAGCGGCACTGTGCCCGCGCCGCGATTGCGACGCGCCGCAGCTGCCGGAAAGCGCGCCCGTTTCTTTGGGCGGCGCGCCTGTCATTTCCGCGAAGGTACGCGATACACGCCAGCTTGCCGCGGCGGACGCGGCGGGCGCGAAGCTTTTGCTGCTTGCGCCGTGGGACTATGCGAAGCTGGATACGAAAGCCTTGTATCCTTATAGGGACAGGCTTCTTCTTGCGCTGCCGCCGGTGCTGCGCTCTCGCGGCGAGCATGAGGCGGTGCAAAAGCTCTTGCGAGAGCCCTGCTTTTGCGGCGCGGAGGCGAACAATCTTGGGCAGCTGCCCATGATATCCCACCTGCAAGTGCGCCGTGCGGGGTTGCATATGAACGTGGTGAACCGTTATACTGTAGATGCGCTTAAAGCCCTTGGCTGTACGGACGTGACGTTGTCTATCGAGCTTGCCAAGGCACAGCTAAGGGATATCCTGCGCTATGCGGGCGGCGTCGTGAGCGTATATGGGCGCGCGCCGCTGATGCAGCTCAAGCATTGTCCCGTAAAGGAGCATAGGGGCTGCCAAAGCTGTTCGGGCAGCGCGGGCAGCATGCAGGACGAGGCGGGAAGGGTATTTCCGCTCTCCAACATCAGGCAGGCGGATGGGTGCCTTGTGCAGCTTTTGAACTGCGAGGTAACGGATATTTTGGATGTGGCCGGAGAGCTTCCCCCCGCAAACGGCTGGCTGCTTACGTTTTATGACGAGAGCGCCGACGCGGTGGCGGAGCGGGTGCGCGCGGCCTTCTGCGCTTCGCGCGGCGAGGCGGTACAACAAAGAGGAACGACGCGGGGGCATTGGAACCGCCCGCTGGAATGAGAAAAGCGAACATGAGGAATATGGAAGAAAGAACCTATAAAACGCTGGAATTTGATAAGATTACCGAAATGCTTGCAGCGCGCGCGAGCTGCTGCATCGGCGCGGAGCTTGCAAGGGATATAGCACCCAGCCTTAGGGAGGCGCAGGTGCGCACGATGCTGCAGTGCACGCAGGAGGCGGTGGCGTTTTTGGAAACGGACGGGCGTGCGCCCGTGGACGCGTTTCCGGATATCCGCAGCCAGCTCAAGCGCATCCATGCAGCGCTGTATCTTAGCCCCAAGGAGCTCTTGGAGGTCGCGTCCTGCCTTCGCGCCTCAAGGCTTTGCAAGCTGATGCTTTGCGGTGAGAACGAGGAAAAGGAAGGCAAGCTTGCCCAGATGGCAAGCGGCCTTTTGCCGCGCCGCAGCATCGAGGAGGAGATCGGCCGCTGCATTCTCAACGAGGAGGAGCTTGCGGACGCGGCGTCGCCACTGCTGGGTCGTATACGCCGCAGCATGCGCTTGACCAACGAAAAGGTGCGCGAGCGCCTCAACAGCATGATACGCTCCACCACCTATCAAAAATATTTGCAGGAACCGTTGATCACCATCCGGAACGGCCGCTTCGTCATTCCCGTCAAGCAGGAGCACAGGCAAAACGTGCCGGGGCTTATCCACGACCAGTCCGGCAGCGGCGCAACGCTTTTTATCGAGCCTACCGCCGTGGTGGATCTGGGCAACGAGTATAAAAAGCTGCTTTCGGAGGAGGCGGACGAGGTCGAGCGCATACTTACCGAGCTTACGGCCATGGTCGCCCCCTACGCGGACGATATCTATGAGGATCTGCACATCATGGGGGATATCGATCTCGTGTTTGCCAAGGCTCGCCTCTCTATGGAATGGCATGGCGTAAACCCCAAGATCAACGCGCAAAAGCGCATACGCCTCGTCAAGGCGCGGCATCCGCTGATCGATAAGGACAAGGTCGTGCCCATCGATCTGTGGCTGGGGGAGGACGTGCGGCTTTTGATCGTGACGGGGCCAAACACGGGCGGCAAGACCGTGACGCTCAAAACGGTGGGGCTCTTTAGCCTGTTGACCCAAAGCGGCATTTTCATCCCCGCGGCGGAAGGCAGCGAGATGGCGGTGTTTGAAAGCGTGTTTGCCGATATCGGCGACGAACAGTCCATCGAACAGTCCCTTTCCACCTTTTCCTCCCATATGACGAATATCGTACGGATACTGGAAAAGACGGATGAAAATTCGCTGGTGCTGCTGGATGAGCTGGGCGCGGGCACGGATCCCATCGAGGGCGCGGCGCTTGCCATGAGCATATTGGATGAGCTGCTGCTTCGCGGCTGCATGTGCGTGGCGACCACGCACTACAGCGAGGTCAAGGCGTTTGCGCTCACCCGCGAGGGGATGGAGAACGCCTCCATGGAGTTTGACGTCAATCGCCTTTGCCCGACCTACAAGCTCATCATCGGCATACCTGGCAAGTCCAACGCCTTCGAGATATCCGAACGCTTGGGACTGCCCTTGCATATCATCGACGACGCGCGCACCTTCCTAAAGGGGGAGGACGTGAAGTTCGAGGACATCATCTCCGGCGCACAGGCGCAGCACCGCATCGCGGAGGAGGAACGCGCGCTTGCGGCACAGGCGCGGCTGGAGCTTGAGAAGCTTCGCGCGCAGACCGAAAGCGAGAAGGCGCGCCTTGCAGCCGAGCGCAACAAGCTGCAGGCCAAGGCCAAAGAGGACGCAAAGCGCATCGTTGCCGAAACCAAGGAGGAAATGGACGCCTTGGTGGCGCAGGTGCACGCCCTTAAGGGGATAGACAGAAGCGAAGCGGATCGCGTGATCCAGCGTTCCCGCGACAGGCTGCGGGCGAAGGAGCGGGCGCTCAACGAAACGAACGAGGAGAAGAAGCCGGATCTTGGCAGCCCGCCCAAAACGGTCAGGCCGGGCGAGACGGTGCGGGTGGTGTCGCTGGACAAGACGGCTACCGTCCTGTCCGCGCCCGACGCCAAGGGCGAGGTGAGCGTGCAGGTGGGCATCATCAAAACCAACGTCAAGCTTGCCGACCTTCGCGCGGCGCAGGTCGTGGAGCCACAGAAGGGAGCCGCGAAGATCGCGCTGTCCCAAAAGACCGTGAGCATGGAGCTGGACGTGCGCGGGATGCTGGTGGACGACGCCATCATCGTGGTGGATCGGTATCTGGACGACGCGGCGATGGCGGGGCTTAGCGAGGTGAACATCATTCACGGCAAGGGCACGGGCGCTTTGCGCGCGGGCTTGCAGGAGCATTTCCGCCGTCACGCGCGGATCAAGGGCTTTCGCATGGGCAATTATGGCGAAGGCGACGCGGGCGTTACCGTGGTGACGCTGCGAAAGTGACAAAAAAACGAAAATCCGCAAAATACATGCCAAGTTCACAAAAAAGGTGGTATTATGATAGCAGTATCCCAATGCCTTGCGGGCTTCCCCTGCCGGTATGACGGCGGCGCCAAGAAGGACGCCAAGATCGAGGCCATGGTGCGAGCCGGCGAGGCCGTTTGCATCTGTCCCGAGTGTATGGGCGGCATGTCCACCCCGCGCGATCCGTGCGAGATACAGGGCGGCGACGGCGGCGATGTGCTTGCGGGTCGGGCGAGGGTCATAAGCTGTAGGGGTGCGGACTGCACAGACGCGTATGTGCGCGGCGCGAACGAGGCGCTGTCTATCTGCCAAAGAGCGGGTGCGAAAAAAGCGATACTCAAGGCGCGAAGCCCTTCCTGCGGCTATGGTGAGATCTACGACGGCACGTTTTCGGGAACGTGCAAAAAAGGCAACGGTGTGACATCGGCGCTGCTTCTGGCGCATAACATACAGATCGAAACGCGGTAAGGAGGCAACAGGAGACGACATGGAAAAGAACAACACCATTCTCGTGATCGACGACGACAAGAATATTCTGGCCATTTTGCAGATGTATCTGCGCAAGGAAGGCTATGACGTCGTTACGGGAGAACGCGGCGACACGGCGCTGAGGATATTCGAGCAGACACAGCCCATGCTGGTGCTGCTGGATGTTATGCTGCCGGGCTTGGACGGATGGAGCGTGCTGGGGCAGCTGCGGCAAAACAGCAATGTGCCCGTGATCATGCTTACGGGTCGCGGCGACACGATGGACAGGATACAGGGTCTTGATTTGGGCGCGGACGATTATATCCCCAAGCCCTTTGACGCCAAGGAGCTCATCGCGCGCATCAAGGCGGTGCTGCGGCGCAGCCAGGCGCCGGAATCCGATAAGATCGTGCAGTATCCCGGGCTAACCGTGTCTTTGGACAACTATTCGGTGATACTGGACGGCAAGCAGATAGAGATGCCGCCTAAGGAGATCGAGCTTTTGTTTTTCCTCGCTTCCCGCGAGGGCAAGGTGTTTACCCGCGAACAGCTTTTGGAGCATGTTTGGGGCTTCGATTTCTTTGGCGATTCCCGCACGGTGGACGTGCATGTCAAACGAATCCGCGAGAAGATCGGGGATAGAGAGGCGTGGCAGATCAAAACGGTGTGGGGCGTAGGCTATAAATTCGAGGCCGCGAAGTAACCTTCATGTTCAAAACGCTGTTTTCCCGCATGCTCATAACCTATATGGCCGTCACGCTGGGGCTGTTGCTGCTTCTGGGCGTGATGCTGGGCATGATGTTCAGAAACCAGTATATTTCCGAACGGGAGGATGAGCTGAACAGGGAGGCTGTGGAGATCAACGACGTGATCATCCATAAGTATATGGATGATGATAAACGGCCCGTAGCCAGAGATGAGCTACAGACCATCGCCCGCAAATACGACGCCCTCATCCAGATCCAGTTTACCGACAGCATGTTCGGGCGCGTACAGTTTATGGATGCGGAATCGGCGGCCAAGTGGGCGGGAAGCGAGACGGTGGAGATTAGCGATCTGGTGGAGACCATCATCGATCAGCGCACCAAGACCTCCATCACGCGAAGGATGTTCAAGAATGTGTTGGATATCCCCGTTATGACGCTTTCCACCTCCATTACGGACGATGCGGGAAACAACATCGGCGCGCTGCTGCTGCATATCGACATCAGCAACCTGAACGAAACGATACAGCGGGTGTATCTGGATGTGCTGCTGACGGTCATCATCGCGGTGATACTGGCCTTCTTGGCCGTGTGCTATATCACGGTACGCATGACCAAGCCCATCATCGAGATGAACAACACCGTCAAACGCTTTTCCAAGGGCGATTATGACGCGCGCGTACGGGTGCGCGGCGGGGATGAGATCGGGCAGCTTGGCAAGAGCTTTAACGATATGGCTGATGAGATCAACAGCCTTGAGCAGTCGCGGCGCAGCTTCGTGGCCAACGTTTCCCATGAGCTGCGTTCCCCCCTCACCTCTATGCGCGGCTTTTTGGAGGCCATGGAGGACGGCACCATCCCGCCCGAGGAGCAGCCGCATTATCTGAACATCGTGATCGGTGAAAACAAGCGCATGAGCAGCATGGTCAACGATCTATTGGATCTTTCCCGGATCGAATCGGGACAGACCGTGTTCAAGCCCGAGCGATTCGATGTGCATGATCTGATCGTGCGTACGCTTTTGACCTTTGAAGCGCGCATATCCACCAAGCAGCTGGATATATCCGTGGACTTTCCGCAGGATCGCATGTTCGTGTGGGCGGATCAGAACCAGATCGCGCAGGTCGTGCGGAATCTGGTGGACAATGCCATCAAGTATACGCCGGACGGCGGGCGGTTGGCCGTATCCACCAGCGCGAACAAGCGCATGGTCGTGGTGCGCGTGCAGGATTCCGGGCAGGGTATAGCGCCGGAGGACGTGCCGCATGTGTTCGATCGCTTCTTTAAGGGCGACAAGGCGCATACGCCTACGGGAACGGCCAGCACGGGGCTGGGACTGTCCATCGTCAAGCGTATCATCGAGCAGCATGGGCAAAACATCTATGTGGAATCCACGGTTGGCCGCGGTTCGGCCTTTATATTCACCTTGCAGCGTTGCGACGAGGAACGTCCGCCGCAGCCGGCAAGGCAGCCCAGACAGAGGATAAAATCCAAAGAACAAGAAACGGCGCGGCAAAGCGCCGGCGGAGGGAAAAGTGGAAGAACAAAACAACAACATGCAGACGCCTGAGACGCCTTGTGAAACGTGGAGATCGCGGCTGAAAACGCAGAGGATGCTTGCGTACAGGAGCATGCGCAATGCGCGCCGCAGCAGGACGCCGCGCGGTATCAGCATTTTTATGAGCCGCAGCAGAATGCGGCTGCGGGGCAACGCGCGCGCAAGGGTCAAAGCCCGTGGGGGTACATCATCACGGGTGTCTTATGCTTTGTCGTAGGCGCTTTGTTCGCCTGCCTCTTTTTAAAGGAGCCGTCCATGCCCGGTGATTTCATTTTGGAGGGAATGCCCTTTGCCACGCAGTCACCCGCGCAAAACGAGAGCGCCGGCAAAGGAAGCGTGCAGCCCACGCCGCCCGCCACGCCCCGTCCCGCGCCCAAGATCGACGGCATGGCGCCCACGATCAGCGATGCGGCCAACCCCATACCGGATATCGTGGAGCAGGTCAGCGGCGGCGTGATCGGCGTCAACGGCTATGCCTCCCCGTATGGCGATGCGGAACGCATGGCGCCCATGAGCCTTGGCTCCGGCTTCCTGTTTTCCACAGACGGTTATATCCTGACCTGCGCGCATATCGTGCAGGATATGCAAAAGATCACCGTGACCATGCCGGACGGAACGGAGCAGGACGCGGAGCTGATGGGCATGGATAAGACGCTGGACGTGGCCGTGCTCAAGATCGAGGACGCATCCGGCATGTATGTGCTAAAGGCCGGCGACGCGCAGTCGATTCGCGTGGGCGATTTTGTGATCGCCATAGGCGATCCGACAGGTCGTGAGCTTTCCGGCACCACGACCTTTGGCATCGTCAGCGCCACCTCCCGCGTGGTCAATATCGACGGCACCGCCAACACCTATATCCAGACCGACGCGGCCGTTAATCCCGGCAGCAGCGGCGGCGCGCTGCTCAATATGAAGGGCGAGGTGGTGGGTCTTACCTCCGCCAAGACCGTCACAGCGGACTATGACGAATATGGCAACGCCATTTCGGCGGAGGGCTTGGGCTTTGCCACCCCCATCGATGTTGCGCTGGAGACCGCCACGGAATTGATCGTGCAGGGGTATGTGCGCCGTGCGGGTATCGGCATATCCGTCATTGAAATGGATGCGCTCAGCGCCGAGGAGTACGACGTGCCTACGGGCATGGTGGTCTACAGCATCACCAAGGACGGCCCCGGCGACGAGGCCGGGCTTAAGCTCAACGACATCATCGTGGAATGTGACGGCGCGCCCGTCACCACCCAGCAGGCGTTTGTGGATGATGTGAAGTCGCATGGCGTGGGCGAACAGGTCAAGCTTAAGGTCTGGCGCAGTGGCGAGACGCTTGAACTTACCCTGACGCTGGGCGATCTTAATGATATGGGCAGCGACCTTGTAGACGGCGGGTATGCGGATTTTGAATTCCATGCCGAATGAGTTTCTTGGGAAAAAGGTTGCCATGGAGCATGGGCAGCGGCTATAATAAGACAAGGACGAAAAGGAGGGCATACGAAATTGATACATGTATTATGCGGTGAGACCGGCACGGGGAAATCCAAAAAAATCATTGAAATGGCGAACGCATCCATGAAGGATGCAAAGGGGACGATCGTATTTATCGCCACAGGCAACCAGTATATGTATGATCTCAAACGTGATATCCGGCATATCGATGCTGCGGAGTATCATATTGAGGGCCCTAAAATGTTCTTTGGCTTTCTTTCCGGCATTGCCGCACAGGACTTTGATCTTGAGTATTTGTACATCGACAATTTCTTGAGTATCGTCCAGCATCCTTTGGACAGCTTGGAAGGCTTGTTCAAGGATATGGAGGAATTTTCGCAGCAGGCCAACATCAAGCTTGTGATAAGCGCCAGCTCCGACACGGCTGAAATACCTGCGTTTTTACGGCCTTATATGGCTTAGCGCACCATTGCACGCTGCAAAACGGATGCTTGGCATCCGTTTTTCGATTGTCTGGCGTGGGAGAATTGACGCACAGATGTATTCTTGATAAAATGTGCATATTCTAGTATGGAACAGATCATAGGATCTTGATCGGAGGATGGGCAGTGAAACCATGGCAACGGATGGCCGTATACATTTTGGCGGCGGTGCTGATCACCGCGTCGGCTACGGCTGCGATCACCGCGAATGTGGTTAAGCAAGGGAAGAAGGATACCGTGTCCTTTTCTGTGGAGGAGTACGCGCAGCTGCGCGATCTGCTCATACTCGACGAGATTATGAAGGATGTGGAGGCTGAAGCGCTCGATGAGGCGCCCGCGCGAAGCGCCATGACGGTCAGTGCCGCCAAGGGGATCGTGGCGTCCATCAACGATCCCTATGCCGCTTACTATACCCCCGAGGAATATGAGGCGTATCTTTCCAATATAAACGGTGAATACACGGGTATCGGCATCGTCGTAGGCCAGCCTGACGCGAGCGGCGCTTTGGTGCTGGATGTTTATAAAGGGTATGCGGCGGAGGCGTCAGGCATCAAGGTGGGCGATTTGATCACGGCCATCAACGGGCGGAGCGTCATCAATATGACGCTGGAGGAGCTGCTTAACGAGGCGGAGGGTGAAATCGGCTCGGTTACGGAGCTTGCTATCCTGCGGGAGAGCGAAACGCTGCATTTCGAGGTGACGAACATGCAGATCAACGTTTCCCGGGTGACCTCCGCGCTCTTTAACGAACGCACGGCATATATCCGTATCGATATGTTTACGGGCAACTGTGTGAGCGAATTCGAGGCGGCTTTTAAGGATTTGACCGAGCGTGGCATGCGCAGCCTTGTTATCGACGTCCGCAACAATCCCGGCGGATCGCTGGAGAGCGTGATCAGCATCGCGGACACCCTGCTTGGCAGATGCACCATCGTAAGCGTCAAGGGAAGAACGAGCGAGGAACAGGTATTCACCAGCAAGGGCGATGGGCTTGCAGTGCCGCTTGCGGTGCTGGTCAACGAAAATTCCGCGTCGGCCAGCGAGATATTGGCGGCGGCGGTGCAGGACAACAAGGCGGGCGCGATCGTGGGCATGAAAACCTACGGCAAGGGAAGCGTGCAGACCACCTCCCGGCTTTCGGGTGATAGCGGCTGGCTCAAGCTTACGACGGACGCGTATTTTACGCCGCTGGGGAAAAGCATCAACGGCACGGGCGTCATGCCGGATATCGAGGTCGATCTGCCAGACGATATGAAGGGCATGGCGATCGATAAGATCGATCAGGAGGACGACGCGCAGCTTTGGGCGGCGCTGGATTATGTGCGCGACCTTGCGGAGCAGAACGCCGCATAAGCGAAGAAACGAAAAAAGCGAGGCCGTGCTGAACCTGTAAGATAAAAGTAGACATTATCAAAAAGATAGTGTCTACTTTTCA